>JACPWC010000123.1 GCA_016197225.1 Chloroflexota bacterium | reverse complement strand
CATTTGTAAAACTCGTGCGGGAACAAAAGCGCCTCCGGCTCGATAGGCGATTGAGTCAGGCGGTGGCGGTTGGCCCGCTCGAAGAGACGGTGCAGGTCTTCGATGTAGGCCAACTGCTTCTGGGCCGGCTCGTTGGTAAAGATCGCCAGCATGGTGGTGAACTCGCCCGGCACGAAGCACAACCAGCGATCGCCTTCAATGGAAGTCGAGCGCATGCCCGCCCCAAAAATTTCCTGAGTGGCGGCCCGGAACGAAGACAGCATGGGAATGACCAGCGCCGGGTCGAGTTCAAAATGGCCGAGGGTGGTAATGGGCATGCCGGAAGCATTTTCGTACACGGCGTAACCGTCGGCCCGGGCCATGTGTTCCTGCCGGATGAGGATGCTCTTGCCATCGGCCACAACATCCTTCAGTTCCCCGGTTTTCACCTCCGAGGCGGCCAGCAATCTTTCAATCGAACGCCGCTCGCGCTGGTAGTGCTCGTACAACTTCTTGAACTGCTCGCGGTTGAGGTGGCCTTCGGCGAAGTCGTCGGTGAGCTTGTTGATCTTCTCCTGTAATTTGACCAGATGATCTTCGGCCTGCTGGCGGCCCGAGGACGCCGACTCGGGTTGGGAGGCCGACTCTGGCGGGGGAGCCGTCGGCGGCTGAACCTTCGTTGAGGGCGGCGGCTTGGGTGTCGCCTTCGATTCTTTTTCGGCGTCGCTGATGAGTCGGCGGAATTTATCGAGCATGAGTCTTGCGTTTGGCCGGCTTGACCGATTTGCCGCCTTTGTAGATCGGGGCGGTGATGGGGCAGACGACGCTGAGGCGCGGGTCGAGCAGGCGGGTTTGCAAGCGGTCGTCGAGTTCGGCTTTATCGGCGGAGGTGGTGATGACGGTGGGCAGGGCGGCGACGTAGCGATAGTCAATCAACTGCATGAGTTTTTCTTTGGCCCAGGGCGTGGCGCTTTCGAGGGCCAGGTCGTCGAGGACGAGGAGCGGCGCGCCCTTGACTTCGGCGAAGCGTTTGTCGTAACGCACGTACGAGTCGGGGCTGAAGGTGGCGCGCAGATGATCCAGCAGGTCGGCGAAGGTGATGAAGAGGGCGGGCTGGCCGAGGCGCACGCGCTGATTGGCGATGGCGGCGGCGAGGTGGGTCTTGCCGCTTCCGTGCGGGCCGGTGAGGACGAGCCAGCCGCCGGGATCGTCGGCGAAGCGCTTGGCTTCGTCGAAGGCGGCTTGCAGCAGGCGGAAGTGATCGGGCGGGATTTCACCTTTGCGGTTGTCAAAGGTCTCGAAGGTCTGGTGGCGGTGATGTTCGAGCGAGGAGAGGTCAGTCTGGTCGGGTTCGGCGCGGCGGAAGTCGGGCGCGTCCATGTTGATGCGGCGGGCGAGGTCCATGTCCACCAGGCGGCTACGCAGGCGCGGGTCGAAGCGTTCGAGTTCGACGTTGGAGGTGACGACGGTGGGCAAAGCTAAGTTGTAGCGATGGTTGAAAATCTGGTAGAGCTTTTCCTGCGCCCAGGGCGTGGGGCTTTCCGCGCCGAGGTCGTCAATGATGAGCAGAGGAATGTTGCGCACGCGCTCGAAGAGATCGTCGTAAGACACGTCGGAGCCGGGGCCGAAGGTGGAACGCAGATGATCGAGCAGGTCGGGCGCGTTGATGAACATGACGAGTTGACCGGCGGCCAGGCGGGCGTTGGCGACGGCGGCGGCAAGGTGAGTCTTGCCACATCCGTAACCGCCGGTGATCAACAGCCAGCCTTTCGGCGAGTCGGCGTACTTGCGCGCGGTTTCAAACGCAAAGCGCAAGCTGGCGCGCTGGACAGCATCGGTGGTGTGGCCTTCGGGCAGAAAGTTGTCGAAGGTCTTGCCGGCCAGCGGCCCGAGGCTTGAAATTTCGAGTTGGCGACTCTTCTGCGCGGCTTCAATTTCGGCGAAGCGGCACGAGCACGGGAAGAGCTTGCCGAAGTTGGAGTGACCCACTTCAACATCTTCGCGCACGTAGCCGACGCCATGACAGTGCGGGCAGTTTGGGTCGCCGGGGCCGGTTGGCTCGCGCTTGCCCGCCGGGCTACTCGAGGTAGTCGAGATACCGTCGGCGGTCTTTTTCAGTGTTTCCCCGATTTTTTCCACGATCAGCTTTTCCTTGAGTCTTCCAGTTTTCCAGCACGCGAACAATGTAGCGCAGTGAGCGGGCGTTGTTCTCCACCGCTTCGCGCACGGCTTCTTCGATCCACTCCGGCGAATACTCGGATTCGATGTCGCGCAATTCGTCGGCGATGAGCGGCGTGAGCGGGCCGATGTTCTGCTCGTAAAGCGTGAATACGTTGGGGCGGTTGACCAGCACTTCGACCGGCGTGTTGTCGTCGGCGGTAGGCCGCCACTCGCCTTTGGTGATGCCGTCCACCGCCGCCCGGCCTTTGGGTGTGTTCACAAAGTATAAATCTTCTGCGCCGGACGCGCTTTCGATCTCGACGTGGAGCAGCGTGCCGCGCGCCACGGCCCGTTCCAGGGCATCGGTCAGCGCCGGGACAGCGTCGCGCTTGTGTTGAGCAAGCCCGCCCAGCAACATCTCGTCGGCTTCCAGTTCTTTGCGGCGCACGTAACGAATATTGCCCTCTTTGAGCGACAGCCGCCAGAAGCAATACAGCGTCACCTTCATCTCGCCGAGATGATCGATCTGCGGCAGGAGTTCGGTGAAGAACGGGTCGGGCACCGGGGTGGTGCGCACCTTACCGGGCGGGAAACCGGAGAAACCTTTCATGGGTGACGCGTATCTCGTATCGCGTAGTGCGTATTGCGTAACGGAATACGGAATACGCACTACGATCATTCAAACGACAAATGCCTCGTCTCTGCATCGGCAAACTTGGTCAACTGCTCGAGGAAGACGAGTTCGACCGAGCCGGTGGGACCGTTGCGGTGCTTGGCGACGACGATCTCGGTGACGCTCTTGCGTTGCGGGTCTTCGTCCCAGTCGTCGGGGTGGTGGAGGAACATGACCACGTCCGAATCTTGTTCGATCGATCCACTTTCGCGTAAGTCCGACAGCATCGGCCTCTGCCCGGAGCGTTGCTCGACGGCGCGCGAGAGCTGGGCGGCAGTGAGCACCGGCACGTTCAACTCGCGGGCCAGGGCCTTGAGACTGCGCGAGATGTGCGACACCTCCTGCACCCGGTTCTCCACCCGCGTGTCCACCGTCATCAACTGCAAGTAATCTATCACAATCATGTCGAGCTTGATCTCGCTGTTGAGGCGGCGGCACTTGGTGCGCAGGGCCAGGGCCGAGATGGCGGGCGTGTCGTCGAGATAGAGGCCGGTGTCGCTGAGGATACTGATGGCATGAATGAACTTCGGCCATTCGTCTTCCTCCAGCTTGCCCATTCTCAACCGGTGCGAGTTGATCTCCGTTTCCTGCGAGACCAGTCGCTGGACAAGTTGCTCGTTCGACATTTCGAGCGAGAAGACGGCGACGCGCTTCTTGTAAATCTTGGCCGCGTTGAGGGCAATGGACAGGAGCAGGCTGGTCTTGCCGCGACCGGGCCGCCCGGCCAGGATGATCAGATCGGACTGCTGGAAACCGCCCAGCAGTTTATCCAAATCTTTGTAGCCGGTGGGCACGCCCAGAATTTCGTTCTGGTGATTGTAGAGATATTCGACCCGGTCGTAATACTCACTGGCAACTTTCTTGATCGGCTTGAGTTCGTGCAGGTTGCGGCGCTCGCTTACGTCGAACAGCGCCTTCTCAGATTCGCCGACGACGGTGTTGATGTCGGCCCCGGTTTCGTAGGCCAGCTTGGCGATGTTGGAGGCGGCCTGGATCAGGCGGCGGCGGATGCCGGCTTCTTCGACGAGGTGGCCGTAAGCGGCGGCGTTGTAGGCGGTGGGGGTGAGGGTGACGAGGCGGGTGAGGTAGGCCGGGCCGCCCACTTCGCCCAACTGGCCACGCCGTTCCAACTCGTCCTGCACCGTCAACAAGTCAATCGGCGTCCGGCTGTCGTGGAGCGAGACGAATACGTCCCAGACCCAGCCGTGCTTCACCGAGTAGAAGTCTTCCGGCTTGAGGAACTGGGCCACGTCGAAGAACGATTCGGGATCGATCAGCACCGAGCCGAGGACGGCTTCTTCGGCTTCGAGATTATGGGGCGGAGTGGTAAGACCTTCGGTTGAGCGGTGATCGGCCATAGACAAATCGCCCCCCGTAACAGGGGGGCGGTGTAAATTCTGGAAAGGGTCGAGGGCAAAAAATTAATGGGCGGCTTACTCGTCGTCGTCGTCCTTCTTGTCTTTGTCCAGGTCTTCAAAGTCGAGCGAGTCGACAAAGTCGGAGAAGGCGGAGAGGCGCTCACTGCCTTCGGCGGCGGGGGCCGCCGCCTCGCCGGCCTCGGCCTCCACTTCCGACTCGGGCACGATGGCGGCCTTGCTCATGACCGCATCGTGGACAAAGATAGGCACCCGGGCGCGCACGGCCAGGGCCAGGGCATCCGACGAGCGCGAGTCAATTTCAACCGTCTTGCCTTTGGTGTCAATGATGAGGGTGGCGTAGAAAATGTCGTTGCGCAGGTCGCTGATTTCCACCCGCACCACTTTGCCGCCCAGTTCGTTGATGACGTTTTTGAGGATGTCGTGAGTGAGAGGCCGGGCTACTTCCACATCTTGCAATTCAACCGTAATCGCATCGGCCTCACAGGGGCCGATCCAGATCGGCAGGTAGCGCTCATTCTCTGTATCTTTGAGAATCACGACACGATGAGTGGACATCAAGCTCACGCGGATGCTGTCAACGGTCACTTCTATCATGGCTTACATCTCCGGGTTACCAACGTTGGGGCGATTGTAGCACAAAAAGGCGAGGCAGGCTTAGCTCCGGCGCTCGCGAAATGCGCCCCGCTCGCAATGCTATAATGCCTTCAAGCTCAATCAATACCGCTTTTTCGATGTTTAAGCAAGCAACCGAAACGTACCTCTTGTGGTTGACGGCATCCCTGGCCGTCGGACTGGTCATCAGCCTGTTGGCCGGGTTAGCCAACTTCTCCGAGTCGCGCCGCCTGCCGTTCTTCATGCTCCGCCGGCAGGCCACTGAGCGCGGCTGGCGATATTTGGGCTTTGGCGTTTTCTTTTTTCTGCTCGGGCTGGTGGTGATCACGGCCGGCAAGCCGACGATTGAGTTGATCATTCCGCCGACGACCACACCCACTGTCAGCCCGACGACCACCATCACGCCCACAGTCACCCTCTCGCCCACCATCACCCTGACTCCGTCTCTCACCCTGCCGCCCACCAACACCCTCACACCCTCGCCCACTTTGCCGCCCACCGACACGCCCACGCCCGGCTACCCGGCGGCGCAGATCACGCCCATCTTAAACGCGACGGTGACCCCTGATCCCAACGCCGCCATCGGCCCCATCACCATTGCCATCGGCTACAATAGCAATTTCGTGCCCACCGGCGCATCGCTCAACTTTGAGGCGGGCAACCTCACTACGCTGTTCGCCATCTTCACCTACAACAACATGAGCAACGGCATGCAGGTTTCGACGATCTGGTTCAAGGATGGACAGCCGCTTTACATTGACACGGCGGCCTGGGAGGGCGGAACCGGCGGCTATGGCGCCTCGCCGTGCCCGCTTGAGATTTGTTTATACGAAGCCGGGAATTACCGGGTGGCGATCTACATTGGCGACTCGCTCAAACAATTTGCGGACTTTGTGATCACGGGGTCGCCGCCGACTCGCACCCCGACGCCGTCGGCGACCTTCACCATCACCAACACCTTCACCGCCACTTCAACCGCAACGGCAACCAACACCGCCACGGCCACCCCGACTCGCACTAATACATCCACACGCACGCCAACCTTGACGCGGACATCCACTTTTACGCCCACGCCGACCTTCACTCGAACTTCGACTTTTACTCCGTCGTCAACTTACACCGCCACTGCGACTCGCACGCCAACCTTCACGCCGTCTATTACGCCCACGCGCACGCCGACCAACACCCTCCGTCCGGTGCTGGCCACCGATTACGCCCGCACTGCCATCGCCGCCACCAAAACCGCCAGCACCCTCCCACCGACGGCGACGCCGTAAGGGCTTGTAAAAGAATAACTCCGCAGTTTGTCATTCTAGAGCAAATTCCGAGTTGATTTACGGGTTCCAGACTTCCGAAGTCTTCAAGACTTCGGAAGTCTTGACGGACGATCCCGTAAACCAACCTGGAAACCGCTCTAAGGGCGACGTTACGTCGCCCTACTTCAACTTCTGCAACACTTGCCACAGCGCCTTCTTCGCCACCTCTGGCCAGGCTGAGGAGGGCAGGATCGGGAAGGTTTTGACGCCGCCGTCGTCAAAGCGGTTGTCCCAGCCACTGGCGTCCCACAACACATCCACGCCCGGAAGACCGAGGTCAGCCAGAAGAGGCGCGGGCTGAGTGCCATTGTTGCTGTAGGTGTTGTCGTGAACCCAGGTTTGCTCCGGCACAAGTGGAATATCAAAGCCGCTGACATCGTCAAAGATGATGTTGGAAGCTACCACGCCGATGCCAGCTGAGTTGTTGCCGGTGATGGTGTTGCCCGTCACTTCAGTGCCATCGGCGGCCATGATGAGAATGCCCGTGCCCGCCGGAACTTTCTGCACCACGCCGTTTGTGGCAAAGTTGGGCGTGTTGTTGTTCTCGACGCGGTTGTTCTTCAACACGGTGTCGTGCCCGTCTTTGGCGTTCAGGTTTGGAAGCAGAAAGACCAGGATGCCGCCGGTGTTGTCGTGGACGTAGTTGTTCTCCACCAGCGCGTTCACCGAGTTCTCAATTTCGATCCCGGTCACGTTGTTGAAGGCTTCGCTGTCACGCACGACGATGTCCCGCGACTGGCCGACGTAGAGCGCCGAGTCGGTGGCGCCGCTGGCCTTCACCCGCTCGATGAGGACGTTGGTGCTGGCGATGGGGAACACGGCGTACTCACCCGGGTTGTCAATGATGAGATCGCGGTACACAGGCCCGTAGCCGCCCTGATTGATGGCCCCGTTCTCAAGATAGTTGCGAATTTGGAATTGCTCGAGGGTGAAGAAACTGGCGGTGACAAAAACGCCGTTGTCGAATTTGCTCTCGCCATCCAGAATCGGCCACTGGCCGTTTGCGCCGGCCACGCCGCGCAGGGTGAGGTTGTGAATGCTCACCGTGAGCGCTTCGTGATAGATGCCCGGCTGAACTTCCACCACGTCGCCCGGTTTGGCCTGGTCAATCGCCGCCTGAATTGACTCGCCCGAATTGACGGTGAGGGTTCGGTTGCTTTCGACGGGCGCGGTTGTGATCACGCCGTCCGGCGCCCCGGTGTGGCCGGGCAGGGGCTTGGGCGGCACATCTTCTGGAATGGGCAGCAGCCCCAGAATCAAAATCGCAATCAACAGCAAGCCAGCCAGCCCGCCCAGAATGCCGCCGATCCATTTCAACGTTTTGTTCATCTTCTCTCCTCCTGAGTTGAGTTGTAGGCTCATGACACAATACCTTCCAGATAACGCGAGGAGCCAGCACGCCCACGTGCTGGCCCCGGCTAACTGAAAGGCGTTGTCTCATGGCAAGCGCAACGAGTCGCCTTTGTCAGTCTTCAGCCGCTCCCCGGTCTCGGCCACGTACCAGCCAATTTCAATTGAAGCGCCCGTTGTTGGTATCTCGATTCTATCAGCCACGTACTCGCCCGCAACCCACAACGAGGTGGAGTAGCCGCCGCTTTGCGGTTGCGCGTCGCGCTGGGCGACGATCTGGCCGCTAGCGTCGAGCACGTGAACAAACCCGGTGTAATCAACTTCGGTTTCCTTGAGAGCCTGCCAGTATAACGTGATGGCCGAGTCGGTCAGGTCGTAGCCCACAAGCTCGAATTGATCGCCAAAGCCGGCGGTGATGGAAACTAACGGCGTGGGCCGGTTGAACTGGCGCTCAATGGCTTCGACGCTGACTGTGCCGATAAGAAAGTCGTTGAGGGTGACATTGTAAACGCCGGGCGGAAGGTCGCGCGGGAGTCGGGGGGCGTGGCGATCAATAACGATCTCGCCGGGCCGCCATTGGCTGGTGGGGTGGGTGTTGTGCGCCGGGGAAGCCGACTCAAGCTCAACGCCGTTTAGCTTAGTAATTAGTAATTGGTTATTGGTTATTGGAGATGAGGCCTGCCAGTGAGTGGTAAACGGCAATGGTTCGCCGGGGCGGGCGTGGGCGGGCGGCGGGTCGAGTTGAATCAGGTTGAGGCCGCTGATGACGGCGAGCGGGTCGGCGAGGGGTTGCGGGCCGGTGGGCGGGAGTGAGATCGGGCCGAGGGTTGCATAGGCGGCTGAACCGGTGGGGAGGTTGACTTTGGAAGTGGCGGAGTAAATTGTTATTAGTAATTGGTAATTGCCGGGCGGGGTGCCGATCTCAATCGGAATTTTGACTCGCATCAAAATGGTTTCACCGGCTTGCCACTGCTCGGCAAAATAGGAGTCGTTGAAGCCTTGCGCCCAGTGATAGCCGGCCACATCCACCAAGTCGGCCACGAGGCGGTAGTCGGGCTGGTCGGGCAGGTTGAGGACGTGGAGGCGAAAGTCCACGACGCCCGGCGCGACGAGGCGATAACCGGTTAGCTCGACGAGGTTGCCAAAGTTGGCCGAGGCCGAAATGAAATCGGGCAGGGGCGGCATCGAGTCGAAATAATAAGCGCGGAAGTCGGGCGTGCCGTCGGGGCCGAGCGGCGCGTCAATTGGAGACCACTGTGCGATCCAATCTTCGGGCGGCGGGGCTGAGTGCGGGAAAACATAAATGGCCGAGCCTTCAGGAATGGCGAGCGCCTGGCCGCCAATGAACCAGCGGAACGAAGGGAAGTCGCGGGCGAGGTAAGCAACTGTTGGATGACGATAGTGAATAGCGGAGAAATAGACACTGGTGTTTTGTGTGTTCTGGGTGTTGATCCAGCGGGCGGCGTTGACGAGGTCGGTGTCGTTGGCGTAATGAAGGCCCGGGGCGGCGGCCCAGAGATTGAAGTAGGAGTAGTAGGTGGTGAGGGTGCCGAAGGTAAGCGTGAAAGCGGTTATTAGCCGCTTCGCGTAGTTATTGGTTATTGGGCGAGTTTTTGAACGCCAATAACTAATAACCACTAACCAATTACTCGCCTTTACAATCCCAAGCGCCGGAAAGATGGTCAGCACCGGCAACAGCCCCATCGAGCGCACGTTGGAGGGGAAGATGTCGTGAATGGAGATGGCGGTGGGAATGAGGAAGGTGAAGAGGTAGACGAGGAGGAAGAGTGAAGCGTGACCCGCAGGGGGCTGTGCCAACGTCAAACGTGGATATTGCGTATTGCGTATTGCGTGTTCTGTAGAAGGTCGAAAGAATTTGATGACGGTGAGGACGAAGCCGAGGACAAAGAAGAAGCCGAGGACAGGGCCGAAGATGGGGCGGCCCGGAATGTTGAAGCGGTCGTAGAGTTCGCCAGAGAGGAAGATCATGCCCAACGCGCCGGTGATACCTTGAAGCAACAAGTTGCCCTCGCCGGTCTTGGGCGTAAGCTGATTGGCGCGAACGAGGAAGGTTTCGGGATGAGTGACGAAGAACCAGCCGAGGGGAGCGAAGACGAGGGCGGCGGCGGCGAAGTAAATGGCGAACTGACCGAGACGAGCTTTCAGGCGGTTGAGGTGGCGGAATTCATAGATGAGAAGAGAGAAGAGAGTGACAGCGATCGGGATCGGGAAGAGGCGGGCGGCGAGATAGGTGTAGGCGGCCAGCCCGGTGAAGACTCCGGCGAGAATCGTGTTTGTCATCAATCCGATTCGTTGGCGGGGTGACAGGATGACAAGGTGAAAGGATGCGGGAGCGCCAAACCGTAGAGCGCGGAAAAGAAAGCCGACGGCCAGACCTTGCACAAACGGTTCGGTGACGGCGCGCTCGCCGTAGCGCGACCAGACGAGGTGCATGAAGGTAAAGGAGAGAATGGCGGCGGCGAGGGCGGCGATCCATTTTGAGTCGGGGTCTTCCCACAACAGTTGGCGGGCGGCGAAGTAGCAGGTTGCGATGCCCAGCACGCCATAGACGGCGGCGGTGAATTGCAGGGCAAAGATGGACGAGCCGACGAACTTGAAGATCAGCCCGGCAGTGTAAAAGAACAGCACTTCTTTGCCAGTGTAGGCGGTGATGAAGACCTCACGCCAGCCATCGAAAGCGACGCCGTCCGCAATGATAGCGTTGGCGGCAAAGTCGTAGTGCAGGCCGGGCGGCACACGGCCCAGCTCGTGGAATCGCAGGAATGCGCCGCTGAGGAGGGCGAGGAGGACGATGAACGATGAGCGATAGATGAATGAAAAGCGCGTAACCATGAGCGAACGAGATTATAGCAGGGGCGGCTACCCCGGCTGGTTGTTAGCGTAGGGTTGGCGTAGGTTTGGCGTAGGCTGTCAGGCAAGGCGGTTTGTCCGGCCTATGCTATTCTTTAGCTCAGAAGGGTAATATGACATCTCTTCTTCTCCTCCTTTGAGAGAGCCAGGGTCGGCGTCCCTGGCTCTCACACTTAAAAAAGACCTGACACGCTTCGCAGACGCGAAGCGTGTCAGGTTTTTGCTTGTATAATGCTCCGCCGTGAACCGTCTTGCCCGAAATACTTTCACGGTCATGGCCGGGTTGGTGGCCGCCAACCTCATCGGCCTGCTCAGGCAGATCATTATCAGCCGGACGTTTGGCACCTCCGCCGCTCCTGACACATACTTTGCCGCGTTTCGCGTGCCCGACCTGTTGTTCAACGTGCTGGCGGGCGGGGCGTTGGCCTCGGCCTTCATTCCCATGTTCGCCGGCTTTTTGGCCGAGGGCGACTCGCCCCGCGCCTGGCGGCTGGCAAGCGCCATCGTCAACAATTTGCTGATTGTGCTTTGCGCCGTCGCCGGGCTGGCCGCTCTCACCGCCCCGTTTCTGGTGCGCGCGGTGCTGGCCCGAACGTTGCCGCCGGATCAACAGCGACTGACGGTTGACCTGATGCGGATCATGTTGCTCTCAACCGTGATCTTCGGGGTGAGCGGCCTCTTGATGGGCATCCACAACGCCCATCATCACTTTCTCTCTCCGGCGCTGGCGCCCATTCTGTACAACGTCGGCATCATGGCCGGGGCGCTGACTGCGCCCTGGTCGGGCATTTACGGCCCGGCCTGGGGCGTGGTGGTTGGGGCGGCTCTGCACTTGCTGGTGCAACTGCCAACTCTATTTCGCCATCAACCGGGCTACACTCTTGCTCTCGATTTAGGCGACGCCGCTGTGCGACAAGTTGGTAAGTTGATGTTGCCGCGCATGTTCGGGCTGGCGGTGTGGCAGATCAACTTCTGGGTCAACACGGTCATCGCTCTAACTTTGCCCATTGGCAGTCTCTCTGCCCTCACCTACGCCTTCCAAATCTTCACCTTCCCGCAAGCCGCCATTGCCCAGGCTATTGCCATCGCCATCTTCCCCACCTTCTCGGCGCAAGCGGCTCGCGGCGAGCGCGACGCTTTGCGAAGCACGCTGGCCTCGGCCCTCAACCTGACTCTCTTCCTGGCTTTGCCGGCCACTGTTGGTTTGATCCTCCTCGGCCAGCCCATCATTGCCATGTTGTTCGAGGGAGGCGAGTTCACGGCTACTTCCACCCAACTCGTCGCCTGGGCGTTGGCCTGGTACGCCGTCGGCCTCGTCGGCCACTCGGTTGTGGAAGTGGTGACGCGCGCCTTCTATGCCCTCAAGGACACGCGCACACCGGTGTTGATCGGAACCGGGGCGATGATCCTGAACGTGATCTTTAGCTTGACTTTTACCAAGCTGTTCGACTCGTGGGGGCAACCGCCTCACGGCGGTTTGGCGTTGGCCAACTCATTGGCAACGGCCATTGAGATGATTGGCTTGTTGGTTGTGTTCAGCCAACGGCTGGGGAAGCTGGATGCGCGAGTAATGACGGCCAGCCTGTGGCGAGCGACGGTGGCCGCGCTCGGAATGGGAATTGTAGTGTTCGGTTTGGGGAAACTGGTGGCGGCCTCCCCGTGGATTGTCGGCCTGGGCGGGGCGGCAGTTGGCGCAGGAGTCTACTTTGCACTGGCGCTGATTCTACGAAGCCCGGAGATGCGGCTGATCAGGCGGGCGCGAACAAATCCTTGAGGGCGTAAGTAAAGCCGGGGAAGGTCGGCGAGGTGATCATGTCGTTCTCCGCCAGATGCGCCAGGAGTTTGTAGCTTTCGCCTTCGAGCCGCAGAACATCCAGCGTTTTCGTTTCAGGATCAACAATCCAGTACTCAGGAATTTCGGCCTGGGCGTAGTCTTCGGGCTTCTCAGTGCGGTCGCGCTTGGCGTCGCCTTCCGAAATAATTTCCACGACGAGATCAGGAACACCCCAATACTTTTCAATTCGATCCGCGTGGGCGGCTGACATGAAAAGAATATCAGGCTCGCGGATTTTGCCAGGCCACAGCCGGACTGGCAGAGGCGCAAAGCGCACCTGACCCAATTTGTATTGGTTAGCAAAGGTAAATAAGGCAATAAACAGCCGGCCTAAAATAAGTTGATGATAATCAGTGGGCATGGGGAGAATTTCCAGATTGCCGCTGGAAAGTTCAACCAGGCGGCCTCGCTCTGAGACAATGTAGTAGAAGGCCTCAGTCCACTCACCCGGAGCCGGGAGAATATCCAGGATAGTTGGAACAATGGTTGGTTCTTGGATAGTCATAGGTTGCCTCACCAAGATTATACGTCAATTCATCCGCCACGTTCCATCTACGCGAGTGAGCGTAAGCTCAACCAGCGCCGAGGGCTGGCCGGGGCGGGAGGCGGTGATGGCGGCGCTGTCCGAGTCGAGCCGGATGCGTTGAGGCTCGTAACCGGCGTCGAGGGCCGAGGCGGTGAGGGCCAGGTAGTCGGTTGCCAGCGAGTCGGCGGCGAAGTTGCCGCCAGATTCCAGCACGGCGTTGACGGCGGCCAGGTAGTGTTCGGTCAGATCGTAATTGCCTGTTTCCAGTTGGCGGTCGGCTTCGATCAGCATTGTCTCCAGCGCAATATTCTCAAGCGAAGACGGGTGGCGGCTGTAGTCGGCGGTGATGTTCTCGCGCACGGCCCGCTGAATGTCGGGAATCCAGGCGGTGAGGAAGTGGGCTGAGGGATCGTAGACCTGCTGATAGCGGCGCACGGTGTCGTAGAAAGTGATGGTGTCGGCGATGTCGGCCTGCCAGCGCGGGTCTACCGTCTGGGCCCGTAGGTGCGCCAGCCACTCGGTTTCCATTTCGGCCAGCGATTTGTTGTAGACCAAACGCAGGCCGCCGTCGAGCATGGCGCTTTGGGTGTTGGTGGGTTGAAATGCGCCGAGCAGGGTGACGAACTGCTTCCAGCCATAAGTATTCACCAGATAATCAATGAAGGCCGCGCCTTCAAGGTAGCCAATCTCGTGTTGCGATGGATAAAAATTGTCGGCCAACTCTGTCAGCGGAATGTAACGACCGAACGCCAATAGCCCGACCAGGCGCGGCTCGAACGGCTCTTCTTTGAAGTGGCCGCCGGCCACGTAGGTCGCCAGCCCCTCGGTGATCAGGGTGGGATGATCGCCAAAGCTTTGCCGATCCAACAAGTGCGCGGCTTCGTGGCGGAAGACGTTCTCCAGGCTGCCGGCGGCGTAATCGCGATCAATGTAAGTGATGGTGATCGTGTCGGAGGCAAAACCGCCGTGACCCAACAGCCGATCAATCAGGTTGAACACCATCTTTGATTCTTGCTGTCGCCCCAGCTTGTCTTCAACGTAATTCATGGCTTTGTCGGCAGTGGCTTTGATCAATTCAATGTCGCGCTCTGCCGCCGAGCCGGAGATGTAGTTGAAGAGGCAACAGTCGCTTTCGGCCTTCAACCAGATTGTCTTCGACAGCTCTGCCGACGGCAAAAGGTCAACCGGGACAATGAGGGTGTTGTTGTTCGGGTTCTCGTCGCCGATTTGAATCTCGTCGTCGGGGTCGAGCACCACCGTGAGAAGTTGCGTCCCCTGCAAACCGGCGGTGTCCCAGGCCCACACAAACGTCGCCTGCAGGCGTTCGCCGATTCCGTAAGGGATCGCTCGCGTGGTCGCGATCCGGGTTTCCTCACTCGGCCCGCTCAGGTAAACGGCCACCGAAAAACTGCTCAACCCAAAATTGCCGCCGTCGTGAGCAAACACTTCCAGGCTGACCCTGTCGCCGGAATACAAGACAGGTTCGGGATGAAAGATCACGTCGCCGGGCGCGATGTAAAGATCGGTTGGCTCCGGGGAAGCCGTCTCGGTTGGGGAAACGGTGGGTGCCAGAGTTGGCAGAGGTGAAGGTGTTGCGGCTGGGACAATCGTCGGCGGTGGAAGGGTAGGTTGCGGAGTAAGGGCGTTGCAGGCGAGCGTTGCAAGTATGAGAACGATAAAGGCAAGTCGGCGCATGAGAGGATTTTAGCAGAGGATGGATGAAAGGCAGATGAAGGCGGCTTTGGTAACAGCTTATAATAGCATCATGTCTCGCCGCCTCTTTTTGTTGGTCTTGTTCATCGCTGTCGCCGTCGTCATCGTCCTGCTCCCCTCCTTCCCCTCGTGGGCCTTCTCGCTCACCGGCGAAGAGGAGGCGTTGCCGCAAATTCGCGGCCTGCTCGACCTGGCCGCCGACAGCATCAGGCCGGGGCTTGACCTGCGCCCGGACACGCCGATTGAGTACGCCGACGTGAACCCTTACGGCATTAACACCTTTTTGCATCAGGAAGTCGAACCGGCCAAACGCGAGAAGCAGGTGCAGTTGATCGCCGGGGCGGGCTTCCACTGGTTGCGGCAGGAGTTTCCCTGGTACGACATCGAAATTAGCGGCAAGGGCAACTTTGAGGATTGCCGCTTTCCGCCGTGTCATCCAGCCTGGGACAAGTACGATGAGATTGTGAGTTTGACCGAGAAACACGGGCTGGAGATCATCGCCCGTCTCTCCTCGCCGCCGTCGTGGACGCGGGCCGACGGCGACGCGCGCGGCGCGTTTGCCCCGCCCGACAACTTCGGCGACTACGCCGATTACGCCGCCGCCGTCGCCGACCGCTACAAGGGCCGAATCCGCTTCTATCAAATTTGGAACGAGCCGAACATTTACCCGGAATGGGGCGAGCAGGCTGTGAATCCCGAAGATTACACGAAGCTGTTGTGTGTTGCTTATGCGGCGATCAAAAAAGCCGACCCCGAGGCAGTGGTGCTGGCCGGGGCGCTTGCGCCCACCAACGACCTGACCGGCGACAACCTCAACGAGTTCGTGTATTTGCAAAGAATGTACGATGCGGGCGCGGGCAAGTGCTTCGACATCATGTCGGCGCAGGGCTACGGTTTGTATAGCGGCCCGACCGACCACCGCCTCAACCCGATCACCGTCAACTACAACCGTCACTTATACTTGCGTGACATCATGGTACGCAACGGCGACGCGCACAAGGCGATCTGGATTAGCGAGATGAACTGGAACGCGGTGCCAGCGGACTCCGGCTTGCCGACGAATTACGGCCAGGTGACGCTCGACCAGCAAGCCCGCTGGGCGCCGCTGGCTTACGAGCGCGCGCAGAACGAGTGGCCGTGGATCGGCGTGGTCAACTTCTGGTTCTTCAAACGCGCCGATGACTCGGAGAAGGGCCAGACCTGGTATTACTTCCGCATGGCCGAGCCGGACTTCACTCTCCTACCCGTTTACGATTCAATGAAGGCCTACATCGCCGAGCATCCATATCAAGCCAGGCCGTAAAATTCTTTGCCGCGAATTTCGCTAATTATCGCGAATTAGAAAAATAAATTCGCGTGAATTCGCGCAATTCGCGGCTGAAACTTTTGAAAAAGAGTCTTCTTCTCGCCACGCTCCTCCTCGCGACATTTCTTCGCTTCTATCGCCTCGACGCCCAATCGTTCTGGAACGACGAGGGCAACAGTGCGCGGCTGGCCGAGCGGAGCGTTGACTTGATCCTCGCCGGGGCGGCGGGCGACATTCACCCGCCGGGCTACTATTTGCTCCTCGCCGCGTGGCGGGCCGCATTGGGCCAAAGTGAATTTGCCCTGCGCGGCCTCTCGGCCTTCGCCGGAATCATTCTAGTTGCCATCATCTATCGCCTCGGCAAACAATACTTCGACGAACCTGCCGCTCTGGCCTCAGCCTTCTTCGCCGCCATCCACCCGGCGCTGATCTACTACAGCCAGGAAGCGCGGATGTATGAGTTGGCGGCGATGTGGGGGGCGGCGGCGTTTTTGGTTATTGATAGTTGGAGGTTGGAGAATTGGAGATTAGAGATTAGAGATTGGACGCTTCGCGTAAAGATTCGGCGCGGGTTGGCGTTTGCGTTCATCCTCGCCGCTGGCCTTTATACGCATTATTCTTTCGCTTTCATTATCATCGCGCTCAACCTGCTTTTCCTCATTCGAATTGCCCAACTTGCAATAACCAATAACCAACTCCTAATAACTAATCTCCAATCCCTAATCTCTAATCTCTTCCTCCCCCAACTCCTCGCCCTCCTCCTCTTCGCCCCCTGGCTTCCTACTGCTTTGCGGCAGTTGACGACATGGCCCTCAGCCAGAGAGTATCTCCCGATAAACGAAGCTGCCATTGGTGTGATGCGCTGGCTTACGCTCGGCCCAACAGCTGATGAGGGCTCCGTGTTTGCAATTGCCTGTGCAAGCGGATTGTTACCACTGGCTCTTTGGAGACGCGGACACAGATTGCCATCTTGGCTCTGGCTTCTCGTACCTACCAGTCTTACATTGGGCTTGGGTCTATTCTCACCCTCCTTCGCCAAATTCCTAATTGTTGCTGTGCCCGCTCTGTGTTTACTAATGGGCCATGCAATGGGCATAATCTCAGCGCCGCTACCCGCCTATCCATTCAAATCTCGTTTTCCTATTTCTGGAGCGCATACCATAAGAATCTTGCCATCAGTTCTGGGTTTGGTGGTTGCGTTGTCAGCGGCAGGTACTCTTGGCAATTTATACTATGACTCCGCCTACGCCCGCGCCGACTATCGCGGCATCGCTCGCTACATCAATTCAATTGCCAAACCCGGCGATGCCATCCTGCTCAACGCGCCCAACCAATGGGAAGTGTTCACCTACTACCATCCCGACACGTCAAACGTTTTTCCGGTCGCCCGAACCCGCCCGCTCGACGTGTCCGCCCAAGTTGCCGAGCTTGAAAACATCGCGGCCACACACGACCGTCTATTTGTGATCTACTGGGGCGACGCCCAGTCCGATCCGGGGCGGGTGATTGAGACGTGGCTGAACGAACACACCTTCAAGGCTTACGACCAGTGGTACGGCGACGTGCGGTTGGCGGCCTACGCCGTGCCGCGAACGGCCAGCACTCTGCAAACAAGGACGGATGCTCTTTTCAACAATCAAATCGCCCTCGAAGGTTACTCGCTCAACGCCAACACTTTTTCTCCCGGCGACATTCTTCAACTAACGCTTTTCTGGCGCGCCCAATCTCAAATTGTCACTCGCTACAAAGTCTTCGCCCACCTCATCGGCGACCCGGCCTCCCCGCCCGTCGCCCAGCACGACGGTGAACCCGGCGGCGGGCTGGCCCTCACCACCACCTGGGGAGTCGGCCAAACCGTCGCCGACAATCACGGCATCTACCTTCCGCTCGATCTGCCGCCCGGCGACTACACTCTCGTCGCTGGCCTGTACGGCGTAGACGACGGCGCGCGCCTGCAAATTCAAACCGGCGCCGACAACGTATATCTAACGACGATCACCATCCGATGATGGTCTTTGAAACACCGGGGCACAAAGACTCGAAGACGCCAGGTTTTTCTTTGTGCCTTTGCGCCCTGGCATCTTTGTGTTGAATCGTGTTTCGCTATCTTTCCTTCAAGTCAGCGGCTATTCTCGCCGCGCTCACGTTCGCGGCGATGTACTTTGCTGCCGCCGTTCCACGTGTGCTCTACCCTTACGATCTCGACTTCATCGAAGACAGTATGCTCATGCAGTCGTTGCGCATTGCTCAGGGCCTCCCGGTCTTCGCCGCGCCCAGCGCCGACTTTGCCGCGCACGCTTACACGCCGCTCTACCCGTGGCTGGGCGGCCTGCTGTTCAAGATCACCGGGCCAAGTTTTGCGCCGCTTCGATTGTTATCGCTGGCGGCTACCCTCGCCACCGCCGCGATTCTCTTCGTCGTCGCCCGGCGCGAGAGCGGCCTTGCTTGGCTGGGAGTCGTTTGCGCCGGTTTGTACCTCGGCGGTTATCGCCTCAGCGGATTCTGGTATGAGTTGGTTCGAGTGGATTCGTTGTACGTAACGCTGGCCCTGGCGAGCGTGGCGCTGGGCGTCTACGCCCGGTCGGTTTGGTGGGCAACAATTGCCCTGGCCCTGGCCCTCTTCACCAAACAAACCGGCGTGGCCTTTGCCGTCTGGTTCTTCCTTCACCTGCTCTTCACGCAAAGCAAACAGGCGTGGCGATTCGTTCCGGCTTACGTTTTGCTGGCCGTCGTCCCTCTTGTTCTCCTCAACGTTGCCACCGGCGGCTGGTTTGGCTTTTACGCTTTCGGCATTGCCTCCGGCAACCCGATTGAATGGGAACGAGTGGCGCACTACATCTTTGCTGAACTGTTCGGGGGGATGGCCGGTTTGAGTGTGATGGCGACCCTGACCGGGCTTCTGGTTTTGCGCCGGACGGGTTGGAACGCGATCCGGAGTCAGCCCTGGCTGGCCGCCGTGGCCGTGGCCGTTTTGGTCAGCGGGGTGGGCCGATCTTCGGTCGGCGGCAACTTGAACAATTTGATGATCGGCTATGCCTTCCTCTGCCTGGCCCCGGCATTGCTATGGAAAGAAATGAACCGCGAAGATGCCAAGGACGCTAAGAACAAGCAAAAGAATTTCTTCGCGGTCTTTGTGCCTTCGCGGTTAATTCCAGCCGTCGTCATTATTCAGTTCGCCCTCGGCGTTTACAATCCTCTGCGCTACATCCCGACTGCCGAAATGCGCCAGAGCGGCGACCGGCTGGTGGCGCGCTTGGCCGCCACCGACGGCGAAGTGCTGGTGATGATGCACCCTTACTACAGCCTGCTGGCTGGTAAAAAGCCCTCGGCACAAGCCGCCGTGCTTTGGTATGCTTACGAGCGCGAAGACGCCGCCCTGCCCGAAGATTTCGTCGAACGACTGCGGACTCATTATTACGCCGTCATCATCTCCGACGAAACGCTGTTCGAAACCGACCCGGCCATTCGTCAACTGCTGGAGGCGTATTACGTTCAAACCGAAACGCTGGCCGCGAGCGAGTCGCCGCCCACCCTCACCGGTATGTTCGCCCGGCCAACGGTGATTTACACGCCGAAAGGGCCTTAGGGCGGCAACCAAAGTTCAACCGGCAAACGGCGGTTGACGTTTGCGAAGCGGCGGCAATAATGGTATGGTATCCGTCAAATCAATCATAGGGAGGCCATCATGGATATCAAGAGCAAAACCGAACACGATCCCGTCGCCGATCGGAAGATGGTGGATGCTTACGTGCGCTGGGCGCTGTTGGCCGCCGAGGAGGTGGTGGGCAAGCAGGGCATGACCGTGGTTTTGCGCGAGGCCGGGTTGGAGCGGCTCAGCGGCAACTACCCGCCGAATGAGTTGAAGCCGACCGGCAGTTTCACTCACGGCGACTACGCCAATTTGAACGCGGCCCTGCTCAACTTCTTCGGGCGGGCAGGCAAGAGCATGGTTCTGCGCATCGGGCGGATCTCGGCCAAGCACGGCATCGAACAGCAGGGCGCAATGTTCGGCCTGGCGGCGCTCATCGCCTCCAAACTGCTCCCGTTTTCGGCCCAAATCAAGATCGGCGCAGAAGCCATGCAAGACGGCTTCCGCAAAGTCTACCAGACCATCGGCCAGGAGTATCGCGCCCGCGCTGAAGACCGAGGGGACACAATTGCTTATATCACATCCGATTGCCCGGTGTGCGCCGGAAAACAGTCGAGCGAGCCTATCTGCTGGATTCACACTGGCGTTTTGCAAGAGGGCATTCGCTGGCAAACTGGCAAAGAGGCCATCATCCAGCAAACGGCCAGCCGGGCGATGGGCGCGCCGGAGTGCGTGTGGGAAGTAAGCAAGACGCCAAAGGAATGACCGCTTTGCGTAACAAATGATGAAAGGGTGAAGACATGAAATGGATAACGCGCGAACGGGTCAAAGTGGATCGCGTCGCCTGCCCGTGGCTGATCAGGAAGTTCTTGGACAGGGAGGCCGAGTTCTTCTTTGTTCCGGCGGACAAAGTGATGAGCGAATCCGAACGCCTGAGCGCGATTCCCTACGATGTGCCAAACGTCGAACTCGGCCATCACGGCCAGGAATGTTCCTTTGAAGCTATTCTCAGGAAGTTTAACCTCACGGGGAACCCGGCTCTGGTTCTGTTGAGCAGGATCGTCAACGGGGCCGACACCGACAACACGCTCTGGAACCAGCCCGAAGGCCCCGGCCTCGAAGCCATCGCCGAAGGTTTTCGCCACCTGGGCTACAAAGACGATCACGAGATCAATGCCGCCGAGTGGATCGTCTACGATGCGCTCTATGCTTACTGCCAGGAAATGATCCGCCAGGGCAAGCCAGACGGCGATTTCAAGAATTAGTGGCCCTCCAACTCTCCGAACTGCAAATTCTCCGCACCCTCACTCCCGATGGCCGCCTGCTCTTCGCCACGCGCATGGTGCGCCTGTTCGCCTACGGCTTCCTCTCGGTCGTGCTGGCGCTCTACCTGGCCCAGCTTGGACTGAATGAGACTCAAATTGGCGTTCTGCTCACTTGGACTCTTGTCGGGGACACCGCCGTCTCGTTGTGGATCACGAATGTAGCCGACCGCCTCGGGCGGCGGCGGGTGCTGATGCTGGGCGCAGGGTTGATGGTCTTTGCCGGGGCGGCCTTTGCCCTGACGGGCAACTTCCTTTTGCTCACCCTGGCCGCCATCGTCGGCACCCTCAGCCCCAGCGGCAACGAAGTCGGCGCGTTCCTTTCGATTGAGCAGGCCGCGCTCTCGCACATCGTCCCCGACAAACAACGCACGCAGACATTCGCCTGGTATCAACTCGCCGGTTCATTCCTCACCGCCCTCGGCGCGTTGAGCGGCGGCGGGCTGGCCGGGGCCATCCAACGGGCTGGCGGCTCACCCCTGGAAAGTTATCGCGCCGTCGTCGTCGGCTACGCCCTGCTCGGCTTGGTGTTGGGAGTCCTGTTCAGCAGACTCTCTTCTGTCGTTGAAGTGGGGCAAATTGCCAATTTGCCCTACAAAGGTTTCGGCCTGCACCGCTCGCGCCACGTCGTCTTCAAACTCTCGGCGCTGTTTGCGCTCGACGCGTTTGGGGGCGGCCTGGTGGTGCAAAGTTTGATTGCCTACTGGTTCAACGCGCGCTGGGGCGTTCAACCGGCTCTGTTGGGCGGCATCTTCTTTGGAGCCAACATCTTTGCCGGGCTGTCGGCGCTGGCGGCGGCGCGGATGGCGGCCCGCTTCGGCCTCATCAACACGATGGTTTGGACACACATCCCGTCCAACGTTCTGCTTATGCTCGTGCCGCTCATGCCCAACTTGCCGCTGGCGATTGCTGTCCTTCTCGCCCGCTTCAGCATCTCGCAAATGGACGTGCCGACTCGCCAGTCGTATACAATGGCCGTCGTCGCTCCCGACGAACGTTCAGCCGCCGCTGGAGTGACCTCCATTGTTCGCACCCTGGGTAGCGCCGCCGCGCCGCTCGTCACCGGCGCGCTTCTCGGCGCGTCGTTGCTCAGTGCGCCATTCTTCCTGGCCGGCGGCCTCAAGATCGTCTACGATCTTTCGCTCTATCAAAGTTTTCGCTCGCTCAAGCCGCCGGAGGAGACATGACCGAATCCACACAAGACCATTGGGCGCGCTGGCTTTTGCATCGCCGGCACAACGACGATCCTGAACGAATGAAGAAGGTGCTGAAGTTTTTGTACCCGGTGCGCGACAAGGTGTTAAGCAATGCCAAGCTGAACGACGGCGAAACCTTGCTCGACGTGGGCAGTGGCGACGGCCTCATCGCCTTTGGCGCGCTGGAGAAAGTCAGAGATAGCCAAGTCATCTTCAGCGACATCTCACAAGACTTGCTGGATCACATCGAAGCCCTGGCTCGTGAGATGGGCGTGCTGGATAGATGCCGCTTCCTTCGCGCCTCTGCCGACGACCTCTCGGCCATCCCCAACTCCTCTGTGGACGCCGTCACCACCCGTTCGGTGTTGATCTACGTCGCCTCCAAGCAACAATCCTTCAATGAGTTCTATCGCGCCCTTAAACCGGGAGGCCGCCTCTCGATCTTCGAGCCGATCAACCGCTTTGGCTGGCCGCCGCCGCCGGGCTGGTTTTCCAGTTACGACGTGACGCCGGTGGCGGACATCGCCGCCAAAGTGCAGGCTGTGAATCTCCGCCTACAACCGCCCGACAGCGACCCGATGCTGGACTTCGACGAGCGCGACATGCTGAGGTTTACGGAGAAAGCGGGCTTCAAATCTATCGAAATAGAACTGCAGGCCAAGATTGCGTTTGGCGGCGAGAGCCACAGTTGGGAGAAGTTTTTGCAGTTCGTGGGCAATCCGAAAATCCCCTCTACCGCCGAAGCGATGGCCGAAGCCCTGACGCCCGAAGAGGCCGAGCGGTTCACGGCGCACCTGCGCCCGTTAGTTGAAGCGGGGCAGTCGGTTGAGCGCACAGCGTTGATGTATTTGTGGGCAGTCAAGTAAAAACGCCAAACGTGAAACGTCAATCGTGACGAGTGATTTTTGACGTTTGACGCTTGACGTTTGATGAGTCGATCTGGCTCATTGTAATCCCGCGATTAATCGCCGCCACCAACCCCGGCCCTTCGTAAATCAAGCCGGTGTATATTTG
The DNA here is from genome assembly GCA_016197225.1 of Chloroflexota bacterium. Taxonomy (NCBI): domain Bacteria; kingdom Bacillati; phylum Chloroflexota; species Chloroflexota bacterium. The sequence goes on along the minus strand of JACPWC010000123.1, from coordinate 23,279 downwards.
AAGCAGCGTCGCCCCGGCGCGCAGTTTTTCCAGCGCGGCCTCGGCGCTGTTGATGCCGCCCACGCCGACGATGGGCAGTTTGCCTTCGGTGTGCTGGTGAATGTAGCGGATAATTTCGGTGGAGCGCGTTCGCAAGGGCTGACCGCTCAGGCCGCCCGACTCTGCTTTCAATGGTGAGCGCAAGCCTTCGCGGCTGATGGTCGTGTTCGTGGCGATGATGCCGTCCAGCTTGTTGGCGACAACGGCTTCAAGAATGTCATCCAGTTCCGGCCAGGAGAGATCGGGCGCGATCTTGATCAGCACCGGCTTACGCTTGGTCAATTCATCTCGCGCCGCCGCCACTTGCCCCAGCAGGTCGGCGATGTAAGTCTTGGTTTGCAGTTGGCGCAGGCCGGGCGTGTTGGGGGAACTGAGGTTGAGGGCAACGTAATCGGCGTAAGGCGCAACCTGCTTGAGCAAGGCGCAATAATCGTCGGCGGCCTGTTCAAGCGGGGTGTCTTTGCTCTTGCCAATGTTCACGCCGAGCCGACACGGCAGACCTGACAGGTCTCTAAGACTTGTCAGGTCTCGGACGCCATCGTTCGGGAAACCCATGCGATTGATCAATGCTTCGTCGGCGGGCAGGCGGAAGAGACGCGGGCGCGGGTTGCCGGGTTGAGGCGTGCGCGTGACGGTTCCAGCTTCAATGTGGCCGAAGCCGAGCATAGCCAGGCCGCGGAGCGCAAGGCCATTCTTGTCGTAACCGGCGGCCAGCCCCACCGGGTTGCGAAACGTCAACCCGAAGGCCGAGACGGCCAGGCGCGGATCCGAAAAGTCAAACAGGCGAGCGAGGAGCGGCGCAACCGGCAGGGCCAGCAGGCGGAGTGTCAGTTGGTGGGCGCGTTCGGGGTCGAGGGCGAAGAGGGCGGGCCGGAGGAGGCGGTACATGCGGCGATTGTATCATTGGGCAAGCAGGGACTCGGACACCAGGAACTCTTCGCGGCGCGTCCGCGTCTTTGTCGTTGGAATGGAGATATTGTCATGAAGAAAATAATGTTTGGTCTCGTTTTGATTGCGGTTTTGGCCGCCGCCTGCGGCGGCCCGGCTTTACAGCCCACGCCTCTGCCCACCCAGCCGCCGCCGACTTCAACATCGCCCGCGCCCACCGAGACTCATATCCCGGTGGATTTGCCCCCGGCGCAGCTGGCCGCGATCAACGCCCTGGCTGAGGCATTTGGCATCCGGGTGGACGAGATCAAGGTGGTAAGCGTCGAGGCGGTTCAATGGCCGGATTCGTGCCTGGGCATTTCGTATCCTAACGCCCGGTGCGCGCAAGCCATCACGCCCGGATTCAGAATCATTCTGGAAGCGAACGGAGAGCAGTACGAATATCACACCAACGAGAGCGGCAGCGCGGTGGCCTCGGCGGCGGCGACTCTGACCTGGCACCGCGAGGGCGGCTTCGCCGGGTTTTGCGACGATCTGGTGGTGGTGGTGAGCGGTCAGGCGCAGGCCGGTTCGTGCGCCCCAAGCACGGCCTACCCGCTCGGCACGTTGACCGATGACGAGCTGACGCAGTTTAAGCAGTGGGCCAAGTCGTTTGGCTCGGTGGTGATTGAGATGCGAGACCCGGCAGTGGCCGACGCCATGACGATCGTGCTGACCTTCAGCGGCAACGGGAGCGGCCAGCCGACTGAGGCCGACCAACAGGCGATGCTCAACTGGGCGCAAAGTGTTTATGATCGGCTAAAGCCGTAGCATGAAACATCACGGGCATGGCAGAATGGCTCCGCCGGCAGAGGCAGGCTCGCCCGGCGTGAGGCGGTAGACCGTGACGCTGGCCTGATAGTTGTTGGTGGGCAGGTAGCCAAGCAACCAGCGGTCGTAATCAATTTCGATTACCTCCAGTTGGCAGGTTGAAAACAAAGGCGACGTGCCCAAACCCATGTAGGCCGCAAAATCAAACCAGCCCTCGCTGACCGCCCCGGCGCGGCCCGGCAAGAAGACGCAGGTCACGCCACGTTCCATCAGATAGCGATCCAACTCACCGGCTCGAAACCACTCACCCAGGGCCGGGTCAATCAGGCCACCCAGGTCAACGAGAGGCCGCCGGCTGTAATATCGCAAGGCCCCGATGTCGAAAGCGGCGCACTGCTCAGCCAGGAATCTCTCGCGCAGAAGAGCCGCCGAGCGAATCCGCACGCGCTGCATGTGATCGAGATTCGCGTCGTAGACATCGTTCCAGTACATGGTGTTGGCAGTGGCGATGAGGGCCAGGCCGGCGGCCAGCCATAACCAGCGGCGGCTTCCCACAAAACTCAACAGCCCCCACGTCAATCCCAGCCAGAGGGCAAGGTGATTGATCGCTCCATAACGGCTGGCCGTTCCCGGAATCGGCAGAAAGAAAATGTAGCTCAGGTTGTGCAGGATCAGCCAGATCAAAAAAACGATCAGCGGGCGACGGGCCTCATCTTGAATCCAGCCCGGCCATTTCGGGTGAGCCGCCACTTTCCGTCCGGCCCGCCACAGCAAGGGAACGATCACTGTCACCAGCCCGACGATGGCCCAGACCGACACCGTGTAATTAGCGTTGCCCACCTGGCCGCCAATTGAAATGTGCGGCGGCGGCAGGGCCATGCCGCCCAGCACGAACTCAAACAAATAGACGATCCACAAGCTCACGTAAATCAAACCAGGGATGCGGCCCAGCACGGCCAGCGCCCCGCTTCTTTCCAGAACCAGGCTCAGGCCAAGTTGGATGGTGGCCTGCCGACCCAGGCCGCTGGTGGGCAAGATGTGGCCGGTGCGCCACAACAAATAAGCGAACCAGGGAGCGCAGAGGATGAGGCATAAACCGGCGGCGATGAGGAGGCCGCGCGTGAGTCGTTTGTGCCGCCACAACTCCACGACTCCGATGGCCGCCGCCAGCGCCAGCCCTTCGGGCCGGGTGAGGGGCAACAACCCGAGCAGGACGCCCAGCCAGACCCAGTGCTCAGAGCGATAAGCCAGCAGGGCCAGCAGGGCCAGCGCCAGGAACATCACTGTTTCCATGCCGCTCAGGGCAAACCAGATCATGTGCCCGGATAAGACGATCAGCAACGCCGTGATTAGCGCCGGGAGCGATTTCCAGGCGGGGGACAGCAACAGATACACCGCAACGCCGACGACGGCGAGCGAGGCCAGGCCCAGGGCTTTGGTGGTGAGCGCCATCGGCACGCCTAGCGCCCAGCCGCCCGCGATCAGCGACACCCATAACAGGCTGGTAGTCCCCACGCCCGTTTCGCTCGGCGAGTTGAACATGAGCGTTCGATGCTCCACCAGATTTTGGGCGTAGACGAAGTGGATGTAAGTGTCATCCATCGGAAATTCAACGGGTGAGGGCCAGAGGAACCAGACGGCCAGGGCCGCGACGGCGACTACAATGATGATGAAGGGAATCCGGGCCGGGGAAGAGGCGGCGCGCTGAATAGAGGCAAGGCGGGACATGAAAGAACCTTTGTGGTATTGAGGTTGGATGGGCCGAGTATAATCGAAACGGTTACATACTTCCTGTGAAGCATCGCAAAATTCTCCACCTCGATCTCGACGCCTTCTTCTGCGCCGTCGAAGAAGAGCGCGACCCGGGTCTGCGCGGCAAGGCTTTCGCCGTTGGCGGCAAGCCCGGCGAGCGCGGCGTGGTAGCCTCGTGTTCCTACGCCGCCCGGCAGTTTGGCGTGCGCTCGGCCATGCCCATGAGCCGCGCCGTCAAACTTTGTCCCGGCCTGCTCATCGTCCCCTCACGTCACCGCGTCTATCAAACCATCTCGCAGAAAGTGATGGAGCGGCTGGGCAAGCTGACGCCTCTCGTCGAGCAAATCTCGATTGACGAAGCCTTTCTCGACATGAGCGACCTGCCGCAATCGGGCGAAACATTGGCCCGGAAATTGCAAACGCTCATCCGCGACGAACTCGGCCTGCCGTGCTCGGTCGGCGTGGCGACCAACAAGCTCATCGCCAAGATCGCCACCGACGTGGGCAAGGCCGCCAACAAAACCGGCGGCTACCCCAACGCGATCAGGGTCGTGCCGCCGGGCCAGGAAGCCTCCTTCCTCGCCCCGCTCCCGGTTCAGGCGCTGTGGGGCGTGGGGCCGAAAACCGCCGAGGCCCTCGCCCGGCTCGGCCTGCACACCATCGGCGACATCGCCCGCTGGCCGGAAGCCGACCTGGCTCGCCGCTTCGGCAAGATGGGCGCTGAGATCGCCGCCCGCGCCCGCGGCCTCGACGACCGCCCCGTCGTCACCGGCCACGAAGCCAAGTCCATCAGCCAGGAGACCACCTTTGTGCGCGACGTGAAGGGCGGCAAGGCTCTGCGCGACACCCTGCGCGATCTCTCGGATCAGGTGGGCCGCCGTTTGCGCCAGTCGGAACTGAGCGGGACAACCGTCAAACTCAAATTGCGCTGGCCCGACTTCACCACCCTCAGCCGTCAGACGACTCTGAGTCAGCCGACTGATCAGGGCGACGAGATTTACAATGCCGTCCTGCGACTCTTTGACGAGGTATGGCGACCGGGCAAGGCCGTTCGACTTCTGGGGGTGGCCGTCACTGGTTTGGGGAACCCGGCTCAACAGTTGAGCCTTTTGGACGATGGCTCGGAGAAGAAGCGGCGACTGCAAAACACAATTGACGACCTGCGCGAGCGCTTCGGCAGTCGAGCGGTGCAAAGAGCGAGCCAATTAAAGGATGACGCTTCGCGTGAAAGCAGGCAGTAACCGCCCCTACTCCACCAGCCCCTCAATCTCTCCCACCACCCTCGTCAGTTCATCGGCTAGCCGGGTCGGGCCAAGAGAACGAAACGTTTCGGCCAGCGTCCGGTAATACCACAACGTCCCCGCTTTGCCGCCCTGAAAGCGGCTCCATAAGGCTTCACCCTGCTGGCGATAGTCGCTCAGAATCGAGCGCGCGTTATGCACTTTGTCGGCGGCCGACACCAGCCGAACCGACTCAGGGGCGCTGGGCAGGTGGGCGAGGTAGGCCTCCTTGCGCGCCCGCCACGGCGGCTTGGGCGAAGAGTCGGTGTCGGTGCAACCGTCCACAATCTCGGCCACTCGCTCGCCAAACCGCCGGCGAATTTGTTCGCGGGCGGCGGCCCCGCCCTGATCTTCGACGGCGTCGTGAAGCAAAGCCGCAATCGCTTCATCCTCGTCGCCGCCATTCTCCAGCACCAGGCTGGTTACGGCCAGCAAATGAGAGATATAGGGAACCGCAGTGGCCTTGCGCGTCTGGCCGTTGTGCAGTTGAAAGGCAAAGGCCAGCGCGTCTTCAAATCGTTTGCTGAGGGTCATGTTGATTATCCGCGTTCAAAGCAGGCAAGAACGCCCAGGCCGCCATCACTCGTCAATCGCCTGCCAGATTTTGAGCGGGGCGGTGCTGCCGCGTTTGCGGGCCAGATGCGCTTCGTAAGCAGTGTCGTTTTCGGGCTGGCGGGCGGAGAGTTTCAGGAATCCTTTTTCGATCATCAGGTTGGCAAGCAGGCGCGCCGGCTCAAGCTCCAGGCCAAGCTCGGCTTTCAAGTCGCTCAAGGTCATCGAAGTCTGGCGCATGATCTTGTTGAGGGCGGCGCGCAGGCTCTCCGGCAGGGCGGCGATGTCGGAAGCGAAGACGCCGTTCTCTTTTCGCTCACACTCATCCAGAACTTGCTTCAGGCTGTCGAAAGTGTCCATAGCGAGACTCGCAAGGTGCGCTGTAATCAAAAGATATTAGGACGCGGATGAACGCTGATAAACGCGGATTTTGTCCGTGGCGAGCTTCCGTAGGTCACGTTTTCCGTGGTAAGTTTTGAAACGGACATCCGCTCAATCCGATAAATCCGTTGACGAATCCGCCTGCACTTAAGTCTTCCTCGTGTGAGCCGCCACCAGATCGCGCACCTGAGCCAGCAGTTCTTCGCGGCTGTACGCGCCCTTTTGCAGAACCGTCTCCACGTAGCCGTTGAGTTGTTGGCGGTCTTCGGTTGTCAGGTCTTTGGCCGTCACCACCACTACCGGAATAGATCGCCAGGTCTCGCGCCGCCGCAGTTCGCTGATGAACTGGAAGCCATCCATCTCCGGCATCATCAGGTCGAGCAGAATCAGGCACGGCAGTTGCTGGCTCAGGCGCTCCAGGCCAATGCGCCCGTTCGGGGCAACGCTCACCCGCCAGCCCTCCTGGGTCAACATGCGCTCCATCATCTCGCGTGTGGCAATGTCATCCTCCACAATCAACACGCTGTCGGCGGGCGTGGCGCACTGGTACTTCTTCAACACGCTCACCAGCCGTTCGCGATCCACCGGCTTCACCATGTAGTCGGCGGCCCCCAGCGCGTAGCCGATGGATTGGTTCTCCATGATGGTGAGGATGATGACCGGTATGGCCGCCAGCTCCGGGTCGGCCTTGAGGGCGGCCAGCACCGACCAGCCATCCATGCCGGGCATCATCACGTCGAGGGTGATCGCTTCGGGATGCAAACGGCGGGCCAACTGCAAACCGTCGGCGCCGTTGGCGGCGCTCACCACGCGGAATCCCTCCTTGCTCAGAAAACGGTCAATCAAATCGCGCACCGCCGGGTCGTCGTCAATCACCAGCACGGTGTGAGCGCCGTCTACCGGAAAAGTTGGGCCGGGTTCGGACGGCGCGATCTGAACCGTAGGCGATTTTGGATCGACCACGTAAGCGGGAAGGCGGACGACGAAGGTGGCGCCTTTGCCGGGAACGCCGCCGCTGGAGACGACGATGTCGCCGCCCATCATGCGGCAGAAGCGGCGGCTGATGGAAAGGCCCAGCCCGGTGCCGCCATACTTGCGCGTGGTGGACGTGTCGGCTTGCGAGAAATCCTGGAAGAGCCGGTCAATCTGCTTGGTCGTCAGGCCAATGCCGGTGTCGCTGACAGTGAAGAAGATCCAGTCCCGGGCCGGGCTGGGGCCGCCTTCCGGCGCTTCGCGAGTCACCTCCAGAGTCACCGTGCCCTGCTCGGTAAACTTATTGGCATTGCTCAACAGATTCAACAACACCTGCCGTACTTTGCCCGGGTCGGCGTGCATCAGGCCGACCTCGTCGGGGCAGTGGAGGTTGAGGGTGTTGCCTGCCTTAACTGCCAGCGGCTGGATGTTGTTGGCAACGCTGGCGATCAGAGTCGGGATGTCGAACGTCTCAAGATAAAGTTCCATCTTCCCGGCTTCGATCTTCGAGAGATCAAGAATATCGTTGATCAGGCTGAGCAGGTGCTTGCCCGAGATCCGAATCTTGCCGAGGTCGGCAGTCAGACTCTCCTGCCCCAGTTCCTGCGCCTCCTCCTGCAAAATTTCGCTGTAGCCGATGATGGCGTTGAGCGGCGTGCGAAGCTCGTGGCTCATGTTGGCCAGGAAGACGCTCTTGGCCCGGTTGGCGGATTCGGCGGCCAGCCGGGCCTGCTGTGTTTCTTCAAAGAGGCGGGCGTTCTCCAGGGCGCTGGCGGCCTGGGCCGCAAACCCCATCGCCAGCCGGGCGTGGTCGTCGGTGTAGAACCCTGGCGTTTTTTTGTCGAGAGTGATCATGCCCACGACCTGATCGCCAAACAACAGCGGCACGCCCAGCCACGAGCGCACCCCGGCCTCGGCCAGCGTCCCGTGATTGAATCCTTTATAACTCAACACATCGTCCACCACCAGCGGTTTGCGCGAGCGAATGACCTGGCCATTGGGGTTGTTGTCGCTTGAGGCGTCGAACATAATGCCTTTGATGTCCGGCAGGTTGGGTAAATCGTAGCCGCCGATGATCTCCAACTGCGCCCCGCGCAAGCGTTGAACCGAGGCGCTGTCGTAGGGCACCACTCGTTGCAGTTCACTCAAAATAATTTCGAGCACCTTGTCCGAGTCGAGGGTGGCGCTGAGGGCCTGGGTGGCGGCATGCAAACGCTCGGCTTGCTCGCGGGCGATCTGCTCGTTGCCGTACAGCCGCGCATTCTGAATGGCGATCGCCACTTGATCGGCCACGGTTTGCAGAACAGCCACGTCTTCCTTCATGAACGCGCTGCGCTTCGCCGATTGTACGTCGAGCGCGCCGACGACGCTCCCGGCCAGCCGGAGCGGCACAGCCAGTTCCGAGCGGATGTGGGCCGGCAATTCGTTTTTGAAACGGGCCGGATCGCGCTTGACGTCGGCCACGATGCGCGGCGCGTTGTTGGCGGTGACGTAGCCGATGATGGAGTTGGAGCCGACTCTCAAGGTGCGGCCTTGTTCTGCCAAACCCCGTCCGTTCTCGCCGGTGGCCGCTCGCAGAACAGCCAGCTCGCCTTTCTCGTCCAGCAAAAAGATGGCGGCGTAGGAATAGCCGAATCGTTCACGGATCAAGTTGAGGGTTGTGCCAAACAAATGATCCAGGCTGAGGGACGACGAGGCGGCCCGACCGACCTCGGCGGCCACTTCCAGCCGGCCCGAAGCCCGGCCAAGCTCGCGTTGCAGTGAGCGGCGAATGGTGAGGATCAGGGCAATGCCAAAGCCGAAGACGAGAACGCTCATCAACAGCAAAACAACCTGGGTGTTGCGGACGACGGTAAAAGTGTCGGCGGTAGCCTGATAAAAATTCTTCTGCTCGCTTTCGTAAAGCCGATCCAGTTCGGCCTCGGCGCCGCGAAAGGCGCGTTGCAGCTCAAAGATCAGCACCGGCGTTTGAACGCTGGCCGGGTCTTCTCGAATGGCGGCGACATCGGCGTCGAAGGTCGTCAGTAGATTGTCAATCGAATTGAAAGCGGGCCGGTAGGTTTCGCCCCCGCTGGAAGCGGCGCGCAGGTCGGCAAGCAGGGAGGTCACTTCGGCGCGTTGGGCGCTGAGGCCTTCGTAATCTGGCGCGTCACTGCGCAAGGCGGCCTCGGTTTGGACGTGCAAGCGCAGAACTTCGTTGCGCAGGGCCGAAAGCTGAGGCAGGAGGGCGGTGGCAGGGGCAAAGCTGGACTCGAAGCGGCGGGCCAGGTCGAAGTAGCTGGAGAGGATGAAATACTCGGCGGCCAGCCCGGCAATGATGAGCAGGAACGTCAACGCGATCTGGCGACGGGAATATTTACGGTGAGGAGTTGAAGCCAGAGCCATGAGTGCAATGATACTTTAGATCGGTGTTCGGCGTTATAGACACAAGACACAAAGGCGCAAAGAAATATTTGTTCCGACGGAAGTTATACTTCCGCCAGTCCGTCAGGGTTGCCGGGCCTCGCCAGAGTCCGGGCTGATCATCAGGCTTGACGTGTCCACCGCCTCAAAGTTCGAGCCGGTGATCTCGCCCAATGTTGACACCAGCACGTCATTGTCCCAGCGTTCGTCGGGCGCGCCGCTGATGAACCAACTGCTGCCGTTGTCGGCCAGGATGAGGCCGTAGGTTTTCATGGCCACGAGGATGACTTGCGCGTCACGCGGGTAAGATGAGATGTCGAACGAGGCCTTGAGCCGGAACCGTTGGCCCATCGGCGGCGCTTTGGAGTTGGTGACGTCGGAGGCAAAGTGGCGGGCGGGCCAGACGAAGAGGCGCTGTGTCTCCTCGGCGGTGAAACGGATGGCGTGCTTGATCTCGCCGGCGGCCACTTCGTCGTAACGCACCAGGCCGGGCAGGATCGGCAGACCGGCGGCGTCGGCTGAAGTCCAGGTGGCAGGGCGGAGGCTGTTTGAGTTTAGGTCGTAGATCGCGCCCGACCCGGCGATCCAATTTTCGTCATCTTCGGGATAAGCGGCGTAAAGTTCGTAGAGCTTGCAGTGGTCGCGATCTACAACGAGGATGTGGCGGTCGCCGTCGCTGGCCGGGCCGCCTTCAATGGGCGCGTCGGGCGGAACGGGATACGGCCCGGCGTCGCTTTCGTCGTCATAGTCAAACGTGACGTTGACCGGCAGTTGGTTGCCCGGCACAGTGATGAACGGAATGCCGATCGGCCCGCCATCCCACAAGCCAGAGCCGAAGTCGGGGTGCAGGCCAACGTCAGGGCCGATGCTGTTGACGTAAGCGTCCGAGAGCGGGTGAACGGGGAGCGAGTCCACGCGGGTGTTCCAGATATTGTTGGCGGGGAAGACGGGGCAACCGGCGAGAGTCGGGCCGCCTGCGTTAGCAGGACGCGCGGTGGCGGTCGGGGTATTCGCGGCGGCAGGTTGCGCGGTAGGGGTTGGTTGGGTGGCGGCAAACCCGGCGGTTGGGCTATTGGCAAGAGCCGGCCTGGCGGTTGGCGGCGGCGCCGAGGTTGAAGCTGATTTAGCAGTGGGCGTTGATAGCAGAGTCGGCGCGTTGGTGGGCAGGATGGAATTGGATGAGCCGGCAGTTGCGGGTGGCGGGCTGGGGGCAAGAGTGTCAACAGGCAGAATAGAGTTGGACGAGCCGGTGGCTGCGAGCGGCAGTGTTGAGGCAAGGGCCTCCGTCGGCGCAAGTTGAGCGGGCGTGGCTTTAGAGGCAGTGTTGCACGACTGCAAGATTAGGAGAATGGCGAAGGCCCAGGGTGTTTTACGTTTTTTTGTCATAGCCATTTGTACTGTACCAAGAAAGAATGTGACATTTGTCTATGGAATTTAGCTGTCCATCTATTTCCTTGCTCAGACGAATCACTATAATGTGAGTGCGATTTCGCTATTCTTGTTCTCAAACACCACCCGATAATATTATCAGGAGATAGAAGCTTTGAAATACCCCAAAGTCTTACGAGTTGAGACGGGTTTGATGTCCTCACAAAGCGACGAGGCCTCGTCCGATATGCTTGATTATCGAGTGTACGCTTGTGTTCCTCGCTGGTGGCGCAGATTGGAAGAGCTTTTGCATTTGGATATTTACCTGGCTTTGCGGGCAAGAGCGGCACAGCATCGCTACGACATCGTCTGGGCCGGGTCGGAGAAAGTCGGCATTCCGTTAAGTTTCATCGGCTTGCGAAAACCTTTGGTGGTCGTGGCTCATCATCTGGAGTCGCCGGCGAAAGCAGAGCTTGTCCGAATGACCGGTATCGCCAAACGCTGGGCCGGGATCGGGTACATCTCGAACGAAAGCAGAGACTTCTTTGTTCGCCAGATCGGGATACCTGCCGGGCGACTGTTCCAATTTGAATCGGCAAAGTATTTGAGCAAAGTGACGCCGACGGAAAAAACATCCGATGGCCCTATCATCAGCGCCGGCGTCGCTAAACGGGATTACGCAACATTGATTAAGGCCCTCGCCGATCTACCTGGATATGAGACGGAGCTTCTTGTCTCAAGCAAGTTTGGAGATAAGTTGAAGAGCAACATCAAGATCAATATCCCTGAATGGGTATGCTTCACGGATTTTATGCCCGACGACGAGCTTATGAAGCATTACGAACGCGCGCGCTTTGTCATTGTCCCTCTGGAAAGCACGACCCATCGCGGCGCAGGCATCAACGTGGTGCTTGAAGCGGCCGCATTTGGCAAAGCCGTCATTGCCACAAAAACGGGCGGCATGTCAACGTTTGTCAAAGATGGCGAGACCGGCATTCTGGTGCCGCCTTACGACGTTGAGGCCATGAGAAGCGCCATTCAAAAGCTGTGGACGCAGCCGGGCCTGGCGCGCCAAATGGGTTTGGCCGGTCGCTGTCATGTTGAAGCCCATTTCGATCCCGTAGCCGTTAACTCGAACATTACCGCCTTCTTGAAAAAAATCCACCTGGCTTCAGTTGCGCCAGACTAAGCGTCTGGCTCGCGATGCCCGGCCAGTGCGTGCGCCACCGTTTCATCCGGCCCCATTTTCAACCCCTCATTCCATTCCTTATTAAACACCTCCTCGCCCAACTTCTCGCGCAAGTCGGCCAGTAATTGCTCGTAGTCGGCCCGGTCAGCGGGGCCGAGCACGGCGTTGATCTGATCGAGCAAGGCGTGGACGGCGCCGGCCAGGCGGGCGGCACTTTTAAGACCTGTTAGGTCTCCAAGACCTAACAGGTCTTTGCCGGTGGCGGCCACCCCGGCGAGTCCGGCCAGGTTTTCGGCCACGCCCAATTTGTCGCCCAACTCGTGGCACAACGTCAAACTTTCGCGAAAGAGGTCGGCGGCGCGAGCCGGGTTGCCCAGCTTGGCGACGGCTAACCCTAAGTTGTTGAGCGAGTTGGCAACATCCGGCTTCTCTTGCAGTTCGCGGAACATGGCGACGCTTTCCTCAAAGAAGGCGCGGGCTTTGTCGTCGTCGTGTTGAAGGTAGGCCACCACGCCCAGGTCGTCGAGCGCGCCGGCAATGCGGCCCTTGTCGCCCATCTCCTGAAAGAGCCGCCAGCTTTCCTCGTGCAGAATCTGCGCCCGGTCGAGCGCGCCGAGGTTCTTGGCAACGTCTCCCAAACAGTTGAGCGAGTCGGCGATGCCCCAGCGGTCGCCCAGTTCGCGGCGCATGTTGAGGCTCTCTTCAAAAAGCTCGCGGGCCGTTTCGTAGCTGCCATGATTGCGGGCCACCAGCCCCAGGTTGGAGAGGAGGTTGGCCGCGCCGAGGCGGTTGCCCAGCTCGCGCCACAGTTCCAGGCTTTCCTGATACAACTCTTGCGCCGCATCGTAATCATCTTGATCAAAAGCTACGTTGCCAAGATTTTGCAGGGCATGAGCGATGCACTTTTTGTCGCCGAGGGTGCGGCAGAGGTTGAGGCTTTCGGTAGTCAGGGCGCGGGCGGCTTCGTAATCGCCCTGTTGCCAGTACACGCTGCCAATGTCTTCGAGCACGTCGCTCACGCCGGCCGGGTCGTTCAATTCGGTGAAGCCGGCCCGCGCCTGTTTGAGCCAGTCCAGGGCGTTGGTGTGATCGCCCTGCCGTTCCAGCAAATTGCCAATGGCCTGTTGGCTGAGCGTTTGCGATTTGAGTTCGCCCTGCCCGGTTGCGAGCGTCAACGCCTGGTGATAAGTTCTTTCGGCCTCAACCCACTCGCCAACCAGTTCCAACACCTGCCCTTGTTTGAGCAGGATCGGAAATTTTTCGCCGTCTTTGAGAAGCGGGAGCAGGGCGCGAAAATGATGGAGGGCGGCGTCGTTGGCATAAGCCGCCTGGGCCGCCTCGCCGGCCTTGCGGAAGTATTCGCGCTGTTTGTCCACGTTCTTGCTCAGGCCGTAGTGATAGGCCAGCAGGTCGAGGTGAGCCACCACTTCCGGCAGGCCGAAGTCGCCGGTGTAGAGCCGTTCGAGGAAGCGGCCTACCTGCTCGTGCAACATGGTGCGGGTGGCAATTGAGAGACTCTCGTAAGCCACGTCGCGGGTGACGATGTGCTTGAAGAGATATTCAAGTTCGGGATCGGGTTTGTCGAGCGGAGTCAGATCGAGCCGGCTGAGGCGGGTGAGGTGGGATCGGACTTCTTCCGGCGTGCCAAGCTCCGGGTACACCTGCCACAGCCAGTCGGCTTTGAACAGCCGCCCCATGACGCTGGCAACCTTGATCGTGGTCTTGGCGCCCTCGTCGAGTTGGTCGAGGCGGCTGAGAATTAAACTGTGCAGGCTGTCGGGCAGTTCGAGGGCCTTCAGGGCGTTGGAGTCGCCGGGGTCAATCTTCTGATCGTGAATCAGGTTGATGAGTTCGTCAATATAAAAAGGGTTGCCTTGCGCGCGTTCGGTGATCTTGTTGAGCAGGGTCGGCGGAACATCCTTGTTTTCGCCGAACAGTTGGGCCAGCTTGAGAGTGATGAGCCGCTCGGCCTCGCCCGGCGTAAACTCGTTCAGGCGCAGTTCGGTAGCGTGAGGCAGGTTCATCACCCGGCTGGTGCGGGTCAACACGGCGGCCCCACCGCCGTCGTCCAGTTCGGGCGGGCGGTACAGCATCACCAGCAGAACCGGCAGGTTTTGCAGGTGGCGGCTGATCGCTTCCAGCAAATCCAAAGAGAGGGGATCGATCCAATGGCAGTCTTCGAGCACCAGCAGCAGAGGCGCGAGTGAGGTGTGATAACGCGCGTACTCGACGATGAGCGATTCGAGCAGGGTCTTGCGCGTCCGGGCGTCGAGGGGATGGGTGAGATCGTTGTCGGGGATGGGGAGGTTGAGGGCTACGCCTAACAGCGGGAGGCGGGGCAAGAGAGGCGCGGCTTGAGCCAGGCGATCCACTGCCGCCAGTTCACACTCAAGATGGTGAGTCTGTTGATCGAGCGACCACGACGAGTCCAGCCCGAACAGGCCGCGCAAAACATCGCGCCAGACCAGGTAGTTGCTCTTGGTTCCGTAAGAGAGGCACGCGCCGCCGTAACCGTACATGCCGTAGTCTGAGGCGATTTTGATGATCTCGGCCGCCAGCCGCGACTTGCCCATGCCGGCCTCGGCGGTGATGCCGATGATCTGCCCGCGATTGGCCAGGGCCATCGCCAGCCGCGACTGGGCAACGTCCAACTCAGCGGCGCGGCCCACCATCGGCAAAGCATATTGCGGCTCGGGCAGGCGCGGCGCGGCTCCGCCGCCCAGCCCGGCCAGTTGATACGTTTCCACCGGCTGGGCCTTGCCTTTGACGATAATCGGGCCGAGCGGCTCCCACTTGAAGGTGAGTGAGTGGCGCGGCGTTGCGTGGCGGGTCGAGTCGCTCACCAGCATTTGGCCGGGTTGCGCTTTTTGCATCAGCCGCGCCGCCAGGTTCACGCCGTCGCCCATCACTGCATATTCCTGGCGGGTGCTTCCGCCCACCAGGCCGCAATATACAAACTCGGTGGCAACGCCAATTCGCAGAGCGGGCGCATCGTCGGGGATTGCCATCAGGTCGAGGGCGCAACGCAGGGCGCGCTCGGCATCGTCTTCGTGGGCCACCGGCGCGCCAAACAGGGCAATGAACTTGCTCCCTTTATCGCCCATGTCAATTTTGTTCAAAGAACCGTCGTAGCGGTGAATGATCTGCACCACTTGGGCGAAGTATCGCTCCAGGCGGATGCCGGCCAGCGGGTCGGTGTCGTAATCATATTCGTCGAAGCCGATGAACAGCACCGTGACCGAGCGGTGCTCGTTGACAAACTGGGCTTCGCCCAATTCGAGGCGCTGGGCGATGACGGGATGAAGATAGGGCGCGAACTGGTGGACCGACTCCGGTGAAGCCGCCGCCAGCGGGGGAAGAGCTTTCCCCGGTTCGGGGCGGCCCAACCTGAGCACCCGGCTAAAACTTTCGTCGCGAGTCGGCGCCGAGTCGGCTTCACCCAACAACGCCAGCACTTCATTATGCGCCACTACGTCGCCCGGCTCGGCAAAGTGTTGGGCTTCGGCGCAACGATCCAGCACCCGCCCGGCCACCACGTATTCGAGCCGGAGCGAAGCGTCGCCGACGGTGGCGCAAAACACCGGCCCGGAGGCCAGCCCGGCCTTCATGGCCAGCCGGAAGGTTCCGGCGCTGGTGGGAATGGCGGCGTAGCGCGACATGGCGGCCTGCATGTCGAGCGCGCACTGCACGGCCTGGCGAGCGGCGCTCTGGCGCGACTTGCTGTCAAAAGGAAAGAGCACCGTGAGCGCGTCGCCGCCGAACTTGGCGACGATGCCGCCGTACGACTGGATGAGATCGATCATCGGCGCAAAGTAGCCGTTGAGGGCCGTCGTCATTTCTTCACTACCGTCGCGCCCGATCTTGCTCAGGGCCTCGCTCATGGCCGTGAAGCCGGAGATGTCCACGAACAGGCCGACGGCCTGAAAGCGTTGCTCGCGCCCGACCGGGCTGGCGGCGGGGTCGGCCAACAAGTCGGCGGCAAAGTTGTGAGGGACGAACGAGAGCCAGTAAGGGGCCATGTTCAGTTCAAGATCGCAAATTGATTCAGAATGGCGTCGAGCGTTTGGCGAATGGCGGCGCTGTCCGGCGCGTCCGGTTCGCGGATCAAATATTGCTCAAGCAGGTGGGCGGCCTGGCGCAGTTCGCCGTTGCGAAAGTGGAGCAGGCCGGCGTCGCGCACGTGCTCGGCCGCGTGCGGCTGGAGAATGCGCAGGTGGCCGACGACGGCCAGCGTGGCCGGCCAGTCTTCGCGCTGGATATAAACACCGCGCAGGTTGAGCAACATCCGGGCCAGGATGGCGCTCGACGGCATGGGGTTGAGCCATTCGGATTGGAAGGGGCCGGTGTAGCCGCTGGTCGTTTGCGCGAGTTGAGCCGCCTCTTCCAGAGTCACCTTTACGCCGCCGTTGAACGGGTCTAGCATCACCAGCTCACTCTCAAGGCCAACGCCGACGACGAAGTGGCCGGGCAGGCCGATGCCGTAAGCTTGCAGGCCGAGACGCCCGGCAACTTCAATGAAGATGACCGAGAGCGAGATGGGCAGGCCCAGGCCGCGCGAGATCACCTCGTTGAGGTAACTGTTGCGCGGGTCGGTGTACTGGTCGCGGTTGCCACGCAAGCCAACGTCGTTGAACAGGAAGCCGGTGAGGGTGTTGAGGCGGGTGAGGGTCGAGTCGGCGGGAGCAGACCGGCGTTGAACAGCGTCAGCCCAGTCATCAAGTTGTTCGAGATAAATGGAGGGTCGTAGATCAGGATAGGCGATCTCGCGCGCAAAAAGCAGAGCGGCGCGGGCCAGCGAGGGCGGATTCGGGCCGCGCACCTCGTCGCGAAAGTTGGAGCGATCCACGTCTGTCATCAGGGTGAGTATAGATTGAAGCGCGAGACGCGACAAGAAGGGGATGAGTACGGGTACGTTGCAAAAAGGCGGTGTTTTGAGCGTTGATTAGAATTAGCCCGCCAGCGGCAGAAGCAGATTCACCCGCGTGCCTTTGCCGGGCCGGCTTTCAATTGAGATTTGGCCGTGATGAGCCTGAACGAGCGCCTGAGCAATAGACAAGCCAAGCCCGGCGCCGCCGTCTCCAGCGCCGGCAGTCCGGGCGCTGTCGGCGCGATAGAAGCGCTCGAAGACGCGCGGCAAATGTTCGGGCGGGATGCCCCGGCCAGTGTCGGCCACTACGATTTGCAATTGCCGTCCGCGCTGATGCGACTCAATGTGAATTTCGCCGCCGCGTGGCGTGTGGCGCAGAGCATTGTCCAGCAGGATGAGCAGGACTTGCCGCAAGCGCGTGAAGTCGCCCAGCACGGTTCCGGCGGCAGGCGCGAACGTGGCCATCAACTTCACCCCGCGCTCCTCGGCCACCCGGCCCATTTGCCGCTCAACGTCCGTCAACAAGTCGGGCATTGAAATCGCCTTGTGTTCCAGCGACAGGCGGCCGGCGTCCAGACGCGAGAGCAGGAGCAAATCTTCCACCAGCCGGTTCATGTGATCGGTCTCTTGCAGAACGTCGCCCAGCAACGCCCGCCCATCTTCGTCGGCGGCGGGCAGTTCGCGCAAAGCGACCTCGGCGCTGGCGCGCATCAAGGTGAGCGGTGTGCGAAGCTCGTGGCTGGCGTTGGAGATAAATGTCTGCTGTCGCTCCCAGGCCCTTTGCGCCGGAGCCAGAGATCGGCCCGCCAGCCACCAACTGCCCGCGCCCAACAGCACCACGCTGAACGCACTCAGGCCCAACAGCGCAAACAATAACTGACTGAGCACGCGATCCTGATCCGTCAACTTGCGCCCCAACTGCAAAACCGCCGGGCCGCCCTCGACCTCCAAGCGATAGGTGAGCAAGCGCACGCGCGAGCCATCGTCGGCGCGCACAATTCGCCAATCGCGCCCCTGAGTCAACGCGGCTTTCATGGCCTCGGCGTCCGGCTCGATGGGCAGTTGCGGCCCGGTGCGAAACAGCAATTCGCCATCCGCCGTCAGCGGCATTACGAAGACCGACGCCAACTGTCCGTCGAAGGCTTGCTCGGTGGCAAAGTCGTCGCTGGAAATGTGTTCGCTCTCGCCGACCTCATCTTCACTGCCTGATTGACGAGGGGTGGGCGTGATTCGCTCGCGGCTGGCATACCAGGACGCGTCGGCGGCGGCTAACTCCGATGGCAGAGGCAGGCTCAACAAACGGAACTCGTATGACATCACATGCTGCAGGGCGAGATCGGTGGAGCTTTGAAAATAATAGGTGAGCAGTTGATACGCGCCGCCGCCGATCAGAGCCACCAGCATCGTGGCGACCAGCAAATACAACAGGGTGAGCCGCCAGCGTAACCCCCTAAACATTTTCTATCTCCAGCTTGTAGCCCACCCCGCGAACCGTTTGAATCGGATCGGATCGGCCCGGCACGTTGAGCTTGCGGCGCAAGTAGGAGATGTACACGTCCACCATCGTCGCCTGCACGTCGCGTTCGTACGACCACACGTAGTCGAGCAATTGCTGGCGGCTCAGGCTCTGGCCGGGATGGCGCATCAAGCATTCAAGCAAGTTCCATTCGGTCGTCGTCAAGTCAAGAGCCTGGTCGCCGCGGCGGGCCGAGTGGGCGCGCAAGTCCAGCACCAGGTCGCCGCAACGCAATTCCCAGGCGTCGCCCGAGGCGACCGAAAAGCGGCGGCCCAACGCCCGGACGCGGGCCAGAAGCTCCTCGAAGGCAAACGGCTTCACCAGGTAATCGTCGGCGCCGCTGTCGAGTCCGGTGACGCGATCTTCCAGTTGGCCGCGGGCGGTGAGCATGAGGATCGCCAGCGGCAGGTGGGCGGCGCGGATGGCCCGGCAAATGGCCGGGCCGTCACGACCGGGCAACATCCAGTCGGCGATGACCACGTCGTGGACGCCGCTTAAGGCAAACTCCAACCCGGTCTCGCCGTCGTGGGCCACATCCACCGAGAAATGCTCGTCTTCAAGCACTCGTTTGATCAGCCGCGCCAGGCGTTGATCATCTTCAACCAATAGAACGCGCATCGAGCCTCCATAATAAAGGGTAGTGTACCTTCATTGGAAAAAGATTGGAAAAAACGTTTGGCTTTCCAATCTTTTTTCAAGGCCGGTCAAGTATCCTGCTGACAATCTCAACAACAGGAGGCTTTTGTGTCTAAGCAATTCAAAATTATAGGTGTCATCATCGCCATTCCCGTGGTGTTATTCCTGGGAATTCAACTTATCCCGGCCTGGCTTCTGCAAAACAACCCGCCGGTGTTGGCCGAGCCGAAGTGGGACAGCCCGCAAACGCGAGAGCTGGCCCAGCGCGCGTGCTTCGATTGTCATAGCAACGAAACTGTTTGGCCCTGGTATTCGCGGGTGGCCCCCGTCTCCTGGCTGGCAACATTGGATACGGTGCGTGGCCGTCGCCGCTTGAATTTCTCGGAATGGGGTTTGGCCACGGGCGGCGAAGGGGGTGAAAGTGGAGAAGGCGGTGAAGGAGGTGGCGAGATTGGCGAAGTGATCAGTAACGGCCAGATGCCGCCCGCCAGTTATGTGGCGTTACACCCGCAAGCCAACCTGACCGACGCCGAGAAGCAACAACTGATTGCCGGATTGGAAGCATCACTCAAATAACCTGAAGCATCTTTGGTCAATCGAGCTGTCTTATGGCTACTTCTAAAAACATCAGGCGAGCCAATCGCCGTCAAAAAACCAACTTGTTCAAATACAAAGGTCTGTGGGCGGTTGCTTTGGTTGGCATTGCTCTCTTTTCCCTCAGCGGTAGCGGCCTGCTCTATGCCGCCCACCTCGAGGACAATGACGCATTTTGCGCCTCCTGCCACACCCAGCCGGAGAGCACCTTTTACCAACGCTCTCAGTCGGCGGCGATGGATTTGGCCTCGGCTCACGCCGCCAAAGACGTGACCTGCATTCAGTGCCACAGCGGGGCCGGGGTGACTGGGCGATTGAACGGGATGATGGTTGGCGCGGGCGATCTGGCGGCCTTTACCTCCGGCCAATATCACAAGCCGGCTATCGTCACAGTGCCCATTAGCGACGCCAACTGTATTAAGTGCCATGCCGATGTCACCCAGACCCGGGACTTCAATCGGCACTTTCATGCTTTCCTGCCGCGCTGGCAGGCTCTTGATCCTCAGGCCGCCACCTGTGTCAGTTGCCATCAGGCTCATACCACAACCGGTCAGGCGCAACTGGTCTTTCTGGAAAGAGTGACAACCACTGCCGTCTGCCAACAGTGCCACGCCTTCAGTGGTGAAGGCGGGGGTTAGGCATTCCGCGAAAATATTAGTTTTGGAAAAGGAGATTTCCCATGACTCAACGAAATTCAATTCTCATCGCCGCTCTGCTCACCTCTTTTATGCTGGTGCTGATCGGCGGGGTGGTGGCCCGGGTGACTCAGGCCGGGGCCGCCGCCGAGGCCGCCCCGACCACCACCGTTTCCACCCAGGCGGCGGCGACCCTGGCCCCGGACGTGCAAGCCCTGATCACCCAACGTGAGGCGCAGTATCAACAGGCTCTGCAAGACGCGAACGCGCAGCTGCAACAAGCTTATCAGCAACAACAAGAACTGGCCGCGCAGTTGGCGCAACAACAGGCCCAGCCGCAAACACCGACTTACGCCGTGTGGCCCGATATGGCCGCCTCAATCGCCCTCAACGCCACGCCCGGCACGACCGTCATTCGGATGCCCGAACTGGTCAACTTTCAGGGCGCAGTGGCTTACGAAGTCACATTGGATCGCGGCAAGGTTTACGTGGACGCGAACAACGGCAACGTGTTGCACAACGGCGCCGCGCCTGCAACCAACAGCGGGCAGGGGGGCCATGACGATGATGGGCATGACAACGACCACGAAGGCGGAGACGACTAAAATGACTCAGTCCAGAAAACGGCCTGCGACAAGCGCGCCGGGAGTGAAGATGTTGATCACTGCCGGGGCGCTGGCGGTGACGATGTTCGGCTGGGCGGTGTTGACTTCCAAAGAACGGGTGGCGGCGGTGCCGCCGCCGCTCGCAGGAGTCGCCGTCTCTGTGCCCCCGCCTTCACTTGCGCTCGACCTGCCGCCCATTCCCACCCTCGTGCCGCCGCCTGCTCAATCCGCGCCCGTGATCGCCAACCCACAACCGAACCTCAGCGTGGCGCAATCGGCTCCACCGTTGCGCTCGGTGAGTATGCCGGTGACCATCACCCAGTCATCCCGTTAAAGGCGAACATGCAACAGATCGAATTTCGGGCGATGGGATGCCAGATGCGAGCCATGATCGACTCAGATTCGGCCCAAGGCGCACAGCGTTTGGCCGAAGTCCCCGACCGTTTTGCCGAATGGGAAAACGCCTTGAGCCGCTTTCGTGACGACAGCGAGTTGACACAACTCAACCGGCGACTAGGCTGTGCCGTGCTAGTCAGCCCGACCTTGTGGGAAGTGGTGAATGTTGCCCTGGAGGCCGCCCGGCGCAGCGGCGGCCTGGTGACGCCAACTGTGTTATCGGCGCTGGAGTCGGCGGGCTATGATCGGAGTTTCGACTCGTTGCCTCCCAACGCCGTCTCGCCAGCAACATCATCTCAGCCCACTGGCAACTGGCGCGCGATTGAACTCGAGCCTCGTTCAAGATCGATCCGATTGCCCGAAGGCGCGCGCCTGGATTTGGGCGGCGTGGCCAAAGGTTGGGCCGCCGACAAGGCCGTGAAGTTTTTGAGCGTTCGCGCCCCGGCGCTGGTGGATGCCGGCGGCGACGTGGCAATTCACAAACCGCCGCGTGGCGAGCGAGGCTGGCCTGTTGCCGTTGCCGATCCCTTGAAGCCGGGAGCCTATGTTGAAATGTTGATCGTCGGCAAAGGCGGTGTCGCCACTTCGGGCCGCGACTACCGGCGCTGGCAGAAGAATGGCGTTGAGCAACATCACCTCATGGACCCGCGCACCGGCCTGCCGGCCCAAACCGACGTGCTCACCGTCACCGTCGTCGCGGCGACGACGTTTGAAGCTGAAGTGGCGGCGAAAGCGGCGCTCATTCTGGGCAGTGTGGCCGGGCTGGCCTGGCTCGAAGCCCGCCCCTCGCTGGCCGGGTTAATGGTGGGCGAAGATGGCCGGGTGCTTCGCACCCGCTCGTCGAAAAATTTTATCTGGAGTTGAATATGGCTACGAACTCATCTTCTGTTGACGATCTCGATTCTCTGCCTCCGGCGATGACGTTTCAGAGTTTATTGCTGATGTTGCTGGCGGTTGTTATTGGCGCGTTTGCCGGAGTAGTTGTCTTGCCGCAGTGGTTGCCCGGCCTGAGCGACTCCCTTCTTGGCCCGTCGCCCAAAGCTTACTGGTATCTTTCGCGCGCCAGCGGAGTGGTGGCTTACGGCCTGCTCTGGCTGTCAATGATCTTCGGGCTGACTCTCACCAACAAGATGGCGCGGGTCTGGCCGGGCGGCCCGACCATGTTTGATCTGCATCAACACGCCAGTTTGCTGGGGCTGGCTTTCGCCCTCTTTCATGGCCTCATCCTGATGGGCGATCACTACATCAACTACTCGCTGGCACAGGTTTTGGTCCCATTCTCCAGCGCCGGCTACCGCCCGATCTGGGTGGGCCTGGGGCAAGTGGGGTTTTATCTGATGGGACTCGTGGGGCTGAGTTTTTACGCCCGCAAGGCAATGGGCAACCGTCTCTGGCGCTTGATCCATTTTCTAAGCTTTGGCATGTTCTTGCTGGCCCTCGCGCACGGGATGATGAGCGGCACCGACAGCGCCGCCGATCCGGTCAAGCTCATGTACTGGATCACTGGCGGCAGTGTCGTTTTCCTGACCCTTCAGCGGGTGCTGGTGACGATGAAATTTAAACCCGTTCGCGCGCAAGAAGCCGCAAAAGAATAACTCCGCAGTTTGGTTATCCACAGATTACGCAGATAGCCGCAGATTTTTGGAAGCGTGTTTGTGCCTGCCACTAAAAACAGACCTCCCGCCAAACTTGGCGGGAGGCCTGTTTGTTGTTCTTCAGCTTTGGGCCGCTTACACTTGAATGTATTTCTTCCACTCGTCGGGCGCGTTGCCCAGAGTGAAGACGATGTAGTTGACGCGCGGGCGTTTGGGGGTGAAGTTCGAGTCGTAGAACTTCAGGCCAACCGTCTGCATGGTTTTGTTGCCTTTGCGTTGCTGGCATTTGCGGCAACAGGCTACGGTGTTCGTCCAGGTGTTGGGATTCACCTCCAGCTTCTTGCACTGCGAAACGGGAATCACGTGGTCAATCGTCGCTTCGTGCGTCGGCAGTTTGTGGCCGCAATACTGGCAGATGTAGTGATCGCGCTTGAGCACATTGAGACGCGACCAGGCCACGTTGCGGCGAGGCGCGTTCACATAGTAGCGCAAGCGGATGACGCTCGGCATGGGCATTTGCTTGTAGGCCGAGCGCACCGCCCGGCCATCCACCGGGCGGACGAGGTCGGCCTTGTCGGCCAGCATCAGCCCCACAGCCCGTTTCAGGCTCACCACCGCCAGCGGCTCATTGCTGACGTTGAGCAGCAGCACGTTAACCACAGTCCCGTTCTCCTTTTCTATAAAGTCGGCGCGTGTTGCATTTCAGGCAAGTCGCCCGCGCCCGGTCTTTCCTGGAATGATATTGCGAAATAAAAAAGGGCGCAAAGTCGTCCATGTCCTTTGCGCCCCGCCGGGTGGCTT
>JACPWC010000122.1 GCA_016197225.1 Chloroflexota bacterium | reverse complement strand
GCTGACCGCCCTACGCGGCGGATTGAGTGACGGCGGGCGTGGCGCTGAAGAGAGGCAGGGCAGTGGCAATCGGCCCCGGGCCGATCGCCGTTCGCGAAAAGGCAACGAACAACAGCCCGCCCAGGACGATTAAGGCCAACATGCACACACACAAAAAGGCGGCCAACCCAACCGCAATCGCAATCGTCGTTCCTCGTGATGACATTATCCAATCTCCAATTCTCTGCGTGAGGCGTCCAACTTCCAACCGCGATTATAGCCCATCCCTTGCCGCCCTCTGGTTCGTATGGTATCATTTGCCCATCCCGTTCTGCGGGAAATTTTCACGCCTCTTAGACTTTGCCAGTCGTGCCGCGTAGGCCACGCGGCTCTGGCCGAGAAAGAAGAGAGGCGGCCGACTAAAACGAAAAAGGAGATTCCTCAATGGCCGTCATTTCTATGAAAGCCCTGCTCGAAACGGGCGTCCACTTCGGCCACCGCACCAAGAAGTGGCACCCTCGGATGAAGCCCTACATCTTCACCGAACGCAACGGCATCCACATTATTGATTTGCAACAGACTCTCGCTTCACTCGACCAGTGCTACAACCTGGTGCGAGACACCGCCGCGCGCGGGGGAACCATTCTCTTCGTGGGCACCAAGCGCCAGGCGCAAGAGGCGGTTGCCAAAGAAGCCGAACGGTGCAACACGCCTCACGTCACCAACCGCTGGCTGGGCGGCATGATCACCAACTGGCGCACCATGAAAGAGCGTCTCGACGAAATGAAGCGGCTCGAGAACAGCCGCGACAAGGGCGACTTTGAGTTGATCACCAAAAAAGAAGGCCTGATGATCACCCGCGAGATCGCCAAGCTTCAGGAGCGGTTGGGCGGCATCAGCATCATGAAAAACGTGCCCGACCTGTTGTTTGTGGTGGACGTGCGCCACGAGCACACCGCCGTGCGCGAAGCCAACATCATGAGCGTGCCGGTCATCGCCCTGGTGGACACGAACTGTGACCCGTCGAACGTGGACTACGTCATCCCGGCCAACGACGACGCCATTCGCGCCATCAAACTCATCGTCGCCAAAATGGCTGATGCCGTCATTGAAGGCCGGGCGGCCTACAAAGAAACTCACGGCGAAGAAACCGACAAAGGCGAAGGCGGCCAGTATGCCGAGATTGAAGAGAAAGATGAATCACTTCTCGGCGCGGCTACTCTGGCCAAGCTGGCTAGCGGCGAACTGGCGTTTGAGGGCGAGGCGGCTGTCGCCGAGGCGGCCGTTGAGAATGAAGCCAACGACAATGTTGAAACGAGCGAGGGCGAGGCTTAACTTATGGCGATCTCTGCGGCTGATGTCAAGAAACTGCGCGAGGCCACCGGCGCGGCCATGCTCGACTGCAAAAATGCGCTGGAACAGAACAACGGCGACTTTGGCAAGGCGATGGAATGGCTCAAAGAAAAAGGCCTGGCCAAAGCCGCCAAGAAGGCCGACCGCCTCACCAAAGACGGGCGGGTGGAAGTCTACGTTCATCCCGGCAACCGGGTGGCGGTGATGGTGGAAGTCAATTGTGAAACCGACTTTGTGGCCAAGACCGAAGCCTTCCAGAACTTCACCCACGAACTGGCTCTGCACATTGCCATGGCCAACCCGAAGTACCTGGATGTCGCCGACGTGCCGCAAGCTGAACTGGAAGCGGTGAAAGCCGAAGGCCGCCCGGCGGAAAAATATTACGAAGAGGTCTGCCTGCTCAAGCAACCGTTCGTCAAAAACGAGTCGATTGCCATCGGCCAGATGCTCACCGAGGCCATCGCCGCCATCGGCGAAAACATGAACATCCGGCGCTTTGCCCGGTATGAGTTGGGGAATTAAAACAGGGACGGGTAACCACAAGTTACCCGTTCTTTATTATCTGCGCTGGCTCTGGAGACCGGAATGGCACTTCCCAAATATAAACGGGTGTTGTTGAAACTTGGCGGCGAGGCCCTCTCCAAACCCGGCGGCCAGGGCATTGACCCGGACGAGGCCGCCTTCCTGGCCGAACGCATCAAGGCCGTGAAGGCCGACGGCATCGAAGTGGCCGTCGTCATTGGCGGCGGCAACCTGTGGCGCGGGCGCGACGGCATCGAGCGCGGCATGGAACAAGCCACCGCTGATCACATGGGCATGATCGCCACCGTGATGAACGCCCTGGCCCTGCAAGACGCGCTGGAGCGGATCGGGGTGATGACGCGGGTGCAAAGCGCAATTGAGATGCGGGCCATCGCCGAGCCTTACATCCGCCGCCGGGCCATCCGTCATTTGGAAAAGGGGCGGGTGGTGATCTTTGCCGGGGGAACCGGCAACCCCTACTTCACCACCGACACTGCCGGGGCGTTGCGGTCAATGGAGATTGACGCCAACGTGATGGTGAAGGCCACTAAAGTGGATGGCGTTTATGACTCCGATCCCAAGACCAACCCCGACGCCGTCAAGTTTGACCACCTCACTTACATTGACGCCCTCAACAAACGGTTGAAGGCGCTGGATAGCACCGCCATTTCGCTGTGCATGGAAAACGACATGCCCATCCTCGTCCTCAACCTTTGGCACCCCGACAGTTTGCGGCGGGCCATGTTCGGCGAGCAAGTGGGCACGATCATTTCCCGGTAGCGCCGGCACAGGCGTCGAATTTGAAGGGTCTTTCCGGTTATTCGGATAGGCGCTTATTCACTTCCAGGAGGAGGAAGCATGTTCAACGAATTCAAGCAATTTGTCATGAGGGGTAATGTGCTTGACCTGGCCGTCGGCGTCGTCATCGGCGGCGCATTCGGCAAGATTGTGTCGTCTTTTGTCAACGACATTGTCATGCCGCCTATCGGCCTTTTGCTCGGCGGCGCGAATTTTAGCGATCTGTTTCTCACGCTCAAGGGCGGGCCGTTTGCAAGCCTGGCCGAGGCGCAGGCCGTTGGCGCGCCCACCCTCAACTACGGCTTGTTTATCAACAACATTATTGACTTTCTGATCATCGCCTTTGTGATCTTCATGGTTGTGCGCGTTGCCAACAGCCTCAAGAAGCAGGAAGAGGTCAAACCGGCCCCGCCGGCCGGGCCGACGAAGGAAGAGCAACTGCTCACCGAGATTCGCGACCTGCTCAAAGATCGACGCTAGAAAATTGTAGAGCGAGTTGTCAACTCGCTCCAACACAAATTAGAAAAGAGGCGGCCACCAGGCCGCCTCTCTGTTTGTGATACACTATCGCCGGGTTTGAAGCTGGCACGGCTTGTCTCGCAAAAATGCCCCTTTTGCGTTATGCTATGGCCTGCACGAAATCCCACTCTTTTATTCACAATTTGGAGAGACTATGGTCAAAGATGCCCTGCGTGAAACTGAAGATCGCATGAAAGGCGCATTGAAGTCGCTGGAAGAATCGCTGGCCACGGTTCGCACCGGGCGGGCCTCGCCGGCGCTGGTGGAAAAACTGCCGGTGGAATATTACGGCACGCCCACGCCTCTGATGCAACTTGCCACCATCTCGGCCCCCGAGCCGCGCCTGCTCACCATCAAACCATTCGACGCCACCTCCATCAAGACCATCGAGAAAGCCATTCTGGCCTCCGACCTGGGCCTCAACCCTTCCAACGATGGCAAGCTCATCCGGCTGGCCATCCCGCCGCTCACCGAAGAGCGCCGCCGTGACCTGATCAAAGTCGTGCATCACCGGCTTGAGGAAGCGCGAGTAGCCGTGCGCAATGTGCGCCGCGATGTGCACAACGACTTGCGCGACTTTGAGAAGGAAAAGATCATCTCCGAAGATGAACTGAAGCGCGGCGAGGAAGACCTGCAGAAGCTCACCGACAAGTATGTCGAGCTGATCGAAGCGACGGGGAAAAAGAAAGAAGAAGAGATCAAACAGATTTAATGGCCGACAAAAACGCCACACCCGTTCTTGAAAACGCCCCGTCTCACGTCGCCATCATCATGGACGGCAACGGGCGCTGGGCCAAACAACGCGGCCTGCCCCGCCAGGCCGGGCACAAAGCCGGAACCGACAACCTGCGCCGGGTGATCGAAGCCTGCGTCGAGTTCGGCATCCGCACCCTCACCATCTACGCCTTCTCCACCGAAAACTGGCGGCGGCCCGCCGAAGAAGTGAGCGGGCTGATGATGATCTTCGAGGAGGTTATTGATCGCGAACTCGATCAATTGAATCGCAATGGCGTCCAACTGCGCCACATCGGCAAGCTGGAAGGCCTCAAGCCCGCCTTTGCCGAAAAAGTGCGCCAGGCTATTAAGCTCACCAGGGGCAACAACCGCCTCGTCCTCAACGTCGCCTTCAACTATGGCGGGCGGAGCGAAATTGTGGAAGCCGTTCGGGCCATCGTCGCCGAGGGCACGCCGCCCGAAGCGGTGACGGAAGAACTGCTCAACAACCATCTCTACACCGCCGGCCAGTCCGACCCCGATCTGATCATCCGCACCAGCGGCGAGATACGCGTCAGCAACTTCCTCATCTGGCAAGGCGCGTATTCCGAATATTATATCGCCCCGGTGTACTGGCCCGATTTCGACAAAGAGCAACTACGACTGGCGCTCGAAGAATTTGCGAAACGCCACCGCCGGTTTGGCGGCCTCTAACGAACGGCCCGTTTCCTTCTTCATGCTTCGACAACGCCTGATTGTCACCCTTCTCCTCATCCCGCCAGGCATCTTTTTTATTTTTCAGGGAGGCTTTCTGTACTTTGGCCTCCTGCTTTGTTTCTTTCTGCCAGCCGCTCACGAGTACGCCCAGATCATGAGACGCGGCGGCTATCGCCCGGCTCAATGGCTGATCGTAGGCGGGACGTTTCTGTTGCTCCTGGCTCAATCGGCCCCCACGTTGTGGCCGGCTCTGGAACCCGAAGCGGCGGTGTTGAGCGGCGGGGCGCTGGCAATTTTACTGGTGGCGGCCACGGCCTGGCACCTGGTTGATTTCGAGCGCGGCGCTCAGGCCTCCGGCGCCGACTGGGCCATCACCGTGGCCGGTATGATCTACCTGGGCTGGATGGGCGGCTACTTTATGCTGGTGCGCGCTCTGCCCGCCGGCCTCTCGTGGACGATGACCATCCTGCCCGCCATCTGGTTCTCGGACTCGGGCGCGTATACCGTCGGCAGCCGCCTCGGCAAGCATCACATGTCGCCGCGCCTCAGCCCCAAGAAAACGTGGGAAGGATTCATCGGCGGCATCCTGTGGGGCGTGTTCTTCGGCGCCCTCTTCGGAGCGCTCGGCAGTTTCCGGGCTGGGCCAGACTCGGCGGTAGGGTTTCGCTCCGGCGCGGTGATCGGTTTGTTCGTATCGCTCGTCGGCACGTTGGGCGACCTGGGCATTTCTATGCTCAAGCGCCAGGTCGGAGTCAAAGACAGTAGCAACCTGCTCGGCGCGCACGGCGGCCTGCTCGACCGGATCGATTCGTGGATCGTCGCCGTGCCGCTTTCGTATTTTCTAATACTTCTATTTTTCCAATAGACGACGGACGAAAGACGATGGACGATAGCTTGTCGTCGGTCGTCTTGCCGCCCGCCGTCATCAGCGGAGCCTCTATGTCCCCGAACGAAGAACCCCAACGCAATCTGGCGCTTGAACTGGTGCGCGTGACCGAAGCGGCGGCCATGGCCGCCGGGCGGTTCATGGGCCGCAACGACAAAATCGGCGGCGACCGCGCCGCGGTCAATGCCATGCGTCTCGTCCTCAACTCGGTTGACATGGACGGCATTGTCGTCATTGGCGAAGGTGAGAAGGATGAAGCCCCGATGCTGTTCAACGGCGAACGGCTGGGCACGGGCCGCGCCCCGGAATTGGATATCGCCGTAGACCCGATTGACGGCACGCGCCTGCTGGCTCTGGGCCGGGCCAACTCGCTCTCTACTGTCGCCATCTCCGACCGGCACACCATGTGGAACCCCGGCCCGTTTGTCTATATGAACAAGATCGCTGTCGGCCCGGCGGGCAAGGGCATGATTGATATTGAGGCGACGCCGACGGTGAACCTGCGCTCAGTCGCCCGGGCCAAAGGTTGCGACGTGAACGACCTGACGGTGATGATCCTCGACCGTGAACGCCACGCCGGCCTGATCGCCGAAGTGCGTAAAGCCGGGGCGCGCATCCGGCTGATCACCGACGGCGACGTGGCCGGGGCGCTGATGACCGCCTGGCCGGACTCAGGCATTGACCTGCTCATGGGTGTGGGCGGCACGCCCGAAGGTGTCATTTCGGCTTGCGCCCTCAAGTGCATGGGCGGCGAGATCCAGGGCAAGATTTACCCGCGCAATCAGGACGAGATTGACCGGGGCGAGGCGCAGGGCTACGACCTGGACAAGGTGTTCACGATGGACGACCTGGTGGCCGGCGACAATGTTTTCTTTGCCGCCACCGGCATCACCGATGGCGAACTCTTCGACGGGGTGAAATATTACGGCTCGGGCGCGCGCACGCACTCGCTGGTCATGCGCTCCAAGTCTGGCACGGTGCGCGAGGTGACGGCCCGCCACCGTCTGGACAAGCTGATGCAGTTCTCGGCAGTAGCATTTGACTAATTGACACAGACCCGCCCTAATGCTACAATCGCCGCCAATCTAGGTAAATTGCTACAGCGTTCACCCCCATTCGCTGTTCGCCCCTCAAAATTTCAAGCAGGTTCTGTTTTTGTGAATTGCGCGTTACTACTCAATTGAGAGTTGAGGACACCAGCCTGATACCTGGCTGGTGCCCTACTTGTTGATTCCTGTTCAGGGCTTTGCCCATTCTTCAAACACACCCCGAGAACAATTTATGCCAGCCAAAGAAGACACAATTGATATTGCCAATCTTGAGAAGAAGACGCTTGACCAACTACGCGGCGTTGCCCGCGACTGGGAGATTACCAACTACAGTCGCCTCAAGAAGGATGACCTCATCATCCGCCTGCTGAGAGCCAACGCCGAAAAGCAAAACCTGGAACTGCGCGGCGGCGTGCTGGAGATTCTTGACGACGGCATTGGCTTTCTGCGCTCCGATCACTTCCTGCCCGGCGACGACGACATTTACGTCAGCCAGTCGCAGATCAGGCGCTTTGGCTTGCGAACGGGCGACATGGTGATCGGCCAGGTGCGCGCCCCCAAAGAGTCCGAAAAGTATTACGGCCTCATCCGGGTGGAGGCCGTCAACGGCGTTGACCCCGAGATTGCCAAACGCCGCCCCTCCTTTGAAAGCCTCACCCCGATCTTTCCGCTGGAACGTTTTGATCTCGAAACCGACCGCCACACCCTCGCCACCCGCTTGCTCAACCTCATCGCCCCCATTGGCAAAGGCCAGCGCGGCCTGATCGTTTCACCGCCCAAAGCCGGCAAGACCACGGTGCTCAAGCAGGTGGCCAATGCCATCTCGCATAACTACCCCGAAGTGCATCTCATGGTCGCCCTCATCGGTGAGCGGCCCGAAGAAGTGACCGACATGGATCGTTCGGTGGACGCCGAAGTAGTGGCCAGCACGTTTGACGACCCGGTGCAGTCGCACGTGCGCGTGGCCGAGATGGCCCTCGAACGCGCCAAACGGCTGGTGGAGGCTGGCCGACACGTCGTCATTTTGCTCGACTCGCTTACCCGCCTGGCCCGCGCCTACAACCTCGTCGTCAACCCGTCGGGCCGCACCCTCTCCGGCGGCCTCGACCCGGCCGCCCTTTACCCGCCCAAGAAATTCTTCGGCGCGGCCCGCAACATCGAAGAAGGCGGCTCGCTCACCATCGTTGCCACCTGCCTGGTGGACACCGGCTCGCGCATGGACGACGTGGTCTACGAAGAATTCAAAGGCACGGGCAACATGGAACTGCACCTCTCGCGCAAACTGCAAGAGCGCCGCATCTTCCCGGCCTTCGATATTGAGCGCTCGTCCACCCGCCGCGAAGAGCTACTGCTTGGCCCCGACATCACGCCCCGTGTCTGGCTCATCCGCCGCATGTTCGGCCAGATGATTGGCACGCCGCCCAACGGCGCCGGCATGGACATCACCAACGCCACCGAAGCCATCATCCAGAACATGGCCCAGACCTCGAACAACGTAGACTTCCTGGAAGGCATTGGCAAGAACGGCTTCTGATACCCGGATAACTTGAGAGGTCTCCGGCCCTGCTTTGAGCGCAAGAATCGGATAGACGACGAAGCGCCTTTGTTTTATGATGACGGTTGACGATGGACGAACGACGACTCCATCGTCAACCGTTTTTTCGTCTGTCGTCGAGCAAAGGTGAACGATGAACGACAATCAACGCTGGCAAGCCGTGCTAAACCGCGACTCTCGCGCCGACGGCAAATTTTTTACGGCAGTGCTGACCACCAAAATCTACTGCCGCCCGTCGTGCCCGGCCAGGCATCCACTGCGAAAGAACGTCGCCTTCTATCTTTCGCCCGCCGAGGCCGAGCGGGCCGGGTTCAGGCCGTGCCGCCGTTGCCGCCCGGACGAGCCGGACTCACAGGCCGAACAGGTTCAGCGGGTGTGCCGCTATATCGAGTCGCATCTTGACGAGCAGTTGACTCTCGACGAGTTGAGCCGGCAG
This sequence comes from Chloroflexota bacterium, assembly GCA_016197225.1. Classification (NCBI taxonomy): domain Bacteria; kingdom Bacillati; phylum Chloroflexota; species Chloroflexota bacterium. The sequence goes on along the minus strand of JACPWC010000122.1, from coordinate 39,946 downwards.
GCTAACCTGAGTCCCTTTCACCTTCAGCGCACGTTCAAGAAGCTGGTCGGCGTCTCGCCCCGAAAATATGCCGAAGCCCAAAGGATGAAACGGCTGAAACAACAGTTGAAAGCCGGGGAAACAGTGGCGGCTTCACTTTATGAGGCGGGCTATCGTTCGAGCAGTCAGCTATACGCCAATAACCATTTGGGCATGACGCCGGGCGATTTCCGGCGAGGAGGAATGGGAATGAAGATCGGTTACACAATTGTCGGCTCGCCGCTGGGGCGAATGATGGTGGCTGCCACCGAGCGCGGCGTGTGTTTTGTGGGCTTCGGCGACTCGGATGAGTCGTTGATGTCGGAGTTGAGGAAGGACTATCCGACGGCGGAAGTTCAACGCAATAAGACCGGTTTCAGCAAGTGGGTGAACGCCATTGTGGAGAATCTCAACGGGCGGCGGCCTCACCTTGATCTGCCGCTTGACGTGCAGGGCACGGCCTTTCAACGGCAGGTGTGGGATGCGTTGCGGGCAATTCCCTACGGCCGCACTCGCACGTATGGCGAAATCGCAAAGTCGCTCGGCAGGCCAAACGCGGCGCGGGCGGTGGGCCGGGCCTGCGCCACCAACCCGGCCTCGATTGTGATCCCGTGTCACCGGGCGGTCGGCTCAAATGGCGACTTGACCGGTTATTACTGGGGCGTGGAGCGAAAGAAGAAACTGCTGGCTAAAGAGGCCGGGCTGGCAAAAAAATAAACGCCTCGTTGATAAAATTTATGGCGGGCAGACACCAAGCGTGCTTCGCAAAACACTTGGTGTCTGCCCGTTGGTTTAGGTTGACGTGACGGATTAGCTTCTTTAAACCTTATCGGGAATAACATTGTGACGCTCCCCAACCGCGCCCTTCGCGAAGCATCCCAGTGAGACGCGGTTGGCCGCCCGCGAGGACGCGGGCTATGAGCTTATTTCCAATAAGGTCTTTTGTTTTGTGATGGTCACCTTGAAAGGAAACGCAATGAATTCAATGAATTTGGGCCGGCGAAAGTCGGCAGGGGGAAACTTGGCTGAGGGACTGGCGGCGCTATTAGCGCCCATCCGCAACAACGGCGGCGTCCTCCTGGCTCTGCTGTCGCTCTAGATCATCTGGGGATCAACTTATCTTGGCATTCGTTTTGCGCTTGAGAGTTTTCCGCCATTTCTCATGGCGGCGATTCGATTTTTGATCGCAGGTGGAAGTTTGTTCTTCTTCCTGCGCTGGCGCGGCGAGCCGATGCCCACTCGCCAGCAATGGCTTGGCTCGGCGATTGTGGGCGCGTTACTGTTGGGCGGCGGCAACGGCGGCGTGACCTTTGCCGAACAGTGGGTGTCATCCGGTTTGGCCGCCGTGTGGATTGCCACCATGCCGCTCTGGGCGGCCCTGTTCTCCGGCCTGCTGGGGCGCTGGCCTACGCGCTGGGAATGGGTTGGGTTGACGCTGGGCTTTGTCGGCGTTGGCCTGCTGAACTTTGAAGGCAACTTGCGCGCCAACCCGATCGGCGCGATCTCTCTCACTGTGGCGACCATTTGCTGGGCGCTCGGCTCGGTGTGGAGCCAGCGACTCTTATTGCCCAAAGGCATGATGGCCAGCGCGGCCCAAATGCTGGCCGGTAGCCTCGTCTTGTTTGCTCTGAGCCTGATCGGCGGCGAACGCCTCGCCAGCCCGCCGACGATTCGATCTGCGTCCGCGCTCCTGTATCTCGTGGGCTTTGGCTCGCTCATCGGCTTCAGTTCGTATGCCTACTTGTTGCGCCGGGTGCGGCCCTCGCTGGCGACAAGTTACGCTTATGTGAATCCAATCGTAGCTGTAGGACTGGGCGTGGTCTTTGCCAAAGAAAGTATCAGCGGCATCGGCCTGCTGGCGATGTTTGTAATTTTGAGCGGGGTGGGGTTGGTGGTGCTAAAGCGACGATAGACTATGGACGACAGACGACCGTCGTCCATAGTCCGTCGTCCGTTGTCTGTCGTCTTATCCAGCAATCCGATTTCGAATCGTCCCCACTCCATCCACCTCACACTCCACCAAGTCGCCCGGTTTGAGGAACTCCGGCGGCGTCCGGGCAAAGCCGACTCCGCTGGGGGTGCCGGTGGCGATTACGTCGCCCGGCTCCAGCGTCATGCCACGCGACAGACTCTCGATCAGCGCCGGTATCTTGAAGATCATTTGCGAGGTGTTCGCCTCCTGCTTGATGACACCGTTCACCCGGCAACGAATGCCCAGAGCGTGAGGGTCGGCCACTTCGTCGGCAGTCACGATCCACGGCCCCATCGGACAAGCCCCGTCCAAACTCTTCCCTTTGAAAAACTGGCTGTGCGCCGATTGCAGGTCGCGGGCGCTCACATCGTTGATGACAGTGTAACCGAAAACGTAATGCATCGCTTCGGCCTGCGAGATGTTTTTGCCACGCCGCCCGATGATCACTCCCAGCTCGGCCTCCCAGTCAATCTGAGTCGAAACTGCCGGATCGAACGGAATGTCGCTGTACGGGCCGTTGACGGCGTGGGTGGCTTTGGTGAAGAACACCGGCACTGCCGGAATCTTTGCCTCGCGCCCGCGCGCCTCCGCTGACTCTTTGGCGTGCTCGACGTAGTTCAGGCCGACACAGATGATGTTGCGCCTCGGGTTTGGAATCGGAGCCAGCAATTGCGCCCCGGCCAGCGGCCCGGCCACCAACGCCCCGGCGGCCTGTGGCAGGGCGCTCAGGTTGGCATGGATGCCTGGCCCGGCGGCGATCAGGTCGAGCATCGAGAGGCCGTGCACGGCAGTGACCGTTTCATCGCGGACGAGGCCCAGAGCGGGCTGGTTATGATGGAGAAAGGTGACGAGGCGCATAGCGACTCCTTGATTGGTGCTACAATCTGCTTGGTAAGGCTATTATAAGACTGTAACCACAGATTACACGGATTTCACGGATTAAGAATCAAATCAGTGTAATCCGTGAAATCTGTGGCTCCTTTTCCATGACCGACTACCAAATCGTCGAATCCAAAACACTCTTCGAGTCTCCCCATGTTTGCGTCGTGATGGACACGCTGGAGCGGAATGGCCGCCGCTGGCCGTACTTTTACCTCGCCAGCCCGGTGGAAGCGGTGACGTGCGTGGCCCTGACAAACGACGGCCAAATCGTTCTCACCAAGCAATACCGCCACCCAATTCGAGCCGTGATTCTTGATCTGCCCGGTGGCGGGGTGGATGATGGCGAGCCGATTGAGGCCGCCGCCGCTCGCGAGTTGGAAGAAGAAACCGGCTTTCGCCCCGGGCGCATTGAACTGCTTTGCCGCTACAATCCCTTCCCCGGCTCGCTACAAGCCACAATGAACATCTTCTTTGCCGCTGACCTCACGCCGACAAAGCAGAATCTGGATCACGGCGAAGAGTTGGAAGTCGTGCTTCTGCCTGCCGCCGAAGTTTTGCAAATGATCGGGCGCGGCGAGTTCATTGACGGCTCGGTGCAGTTGGGGGTGTTGATGGCAGTGCAAAAAGGATTGATGCGTCTGTAGTCGTTGGACGAAAGACGACGGACGAAAGACGACGGCGCTTTCGTCCGCCGACCATCGTCCATCGTCATTTCCATGTGTGGCCGATTTACTCTCACCCTGAATCCTGACGTGTTGCGCGAAGTGTTTGAATTGGACAGTGTGCCAGCCGAGCTTGTCCCGCGCTACAACATTGCCCCGACTCAGCCGGTGGCCGCCGTGTTAGCTGGCGACGGCGGGCGAAAGTTGGAACTGCTCAAGTGGGGCCTGATTCCCTCGTGGGCCAAGGATCCCAAAATTGGCAATAGAATGATCAACGCCCGCGGCGAGACGCTGGCCGAGAAGCCGTCGTTTCGGTCGGCGTTCAAGAAGCGGCGGTGTCTGATCGTGGCCGACGGGTTCTACGAGTGGAAGAAAGAGGGCAAAACGAAAACGCCGATGTTCATCCAACTCAAAGACGGCCGCCCCTTTGCCTTCGCCGGATTGTGGGAAGCGTGGAAGTCGCCGGATGACACGTGGATCAAATCCTGCACCATCATCACCACCGAACCCAATTCGCTCATGGAAAAGATTCACGACCGGATGCCAGTCATCCTGCCGCCCAAAGCTTACGACCTGTTGCTGACGCCCGGCGAACTGCCCGCCGAGAAAACACTGCCGCTTCTCAAGCCGTTCGCCGCTTCGCAGATGAAGGCGGCGGCGGTTTCGACGCTGGTCAACAACCCGGCCTTCGACTCGCCGGAGTGTGTGAGGCCGGATAAAAACTTTCCGCTCTTCGCGCCTTCGCAGTGAATTTGGAGTTGCTATGCGCGCAATACGAGTTCATCAATACGGCGGCCCGGAAGTGTTGAGCCACGAAGAGATTCCAACGCCGCAACCGGGCGCGGGCGAAGCGCTGGTCAAGATAACGGCCATCGGGTTGAATTTCATTGACGTGTACCACCGCACTGGCCGCTACCCCGGCGCACTGCCGTTCACGCCCGGCGTAGAGGCCTCAGGTGTGGTGGAGGCGGTTGCCCCGGATGTGACCGAAGTCAAAGTGGGTGACCGAGTCGTTTACAGCCCGGTCCTGGGCGCATACGCCGAGTACGCCGTCGTGAAAGCCGCCAGCCTGGTCCCGGTGCCGGATTCTGTGGATGACCGGAAGGCGGTGGCGGCGATGGTGCAAGGGATGACAGCGCACTATCTCGCCTTCGACACCTATCCGGTGCAAAAAGGGGACACGGTGCTGGTTCACGCGGCGGCGGGTGGCGTGGGACTCCTGCTCACCCAAGTTACCAAGCGGCTCGGGGCGCGGGTGATCGCCACCGTTTCCACTGAGGCCAAAGCGCAGTTGGCCGGCGAGGCCGGGGCCGACGAGGTGATTCTGTATTCGCAAGCCGACTTTGAGGCCGAAGTGAAGCGCCTGACCGGCGGCAAGGGCGTGGCCTGCGTGTACGACTCGGTAGGCAAGACGACGTTCGAGAAAAGTTTGAATTGTTTGCGCCCGCGCGGTTATATGGTTCTGTACGGCGCGTCGAGCGGGCCAGTGCCGCCGCTCGACCCGATCACGCTGATGAACAAAGGCTCGCTCTTCCTCACCCGGCCCACCATCGGCCACTACAACCCCGACCGCGCCTCACTCCTCAAGCGGGCGAACGAAGTCTTCAACTGGATTGCTTCCGGCGAACTCAAGATTCGCGTCGAGCGGGCGTACCCGCTGGCCGAAGCGGCGCAGGCCCATCGCGATCTTGAGGCGCGATTGACAACGGGGAAGGTGGTGTTGGTACCAGGGTAGTTATGTGGTTTGGGCTTGGCTGTCAAAGGAGTAAGCTTTTCTTGCACGAGTAGCAGACCTCGCGGGTTTCCAAAACCCGCGAGGTCTTTTCATTCTCCCTCAATCATCCGCTCCACTTTCGCTTTGGCTTCGGCCAGACTATTCATCGGCTTCATCAGTCCGAAACTCAACGTCATACGACTTGACGTATTCCACTTCCTTTTTGCTCAACCCGTAAATCATCCCCAACAAGTCGTCAATCTGGTCAATGATGGCTTTGCTCTTGCGCGGGTAAAACTCTTGCAGGGTTATTTCTCCGGTTGGATAGCGACCGCGCCTGAGGGTCGAATGCTTCTTGTAGTCGCGCATCAATGCCTTCGCCAGTTTTTGAAGTTTTTCGTAAACAGGTTTGTGGCCGGCGTTGTGGGCAAACGGGAATGACGCAATCTCTTCGCGCATCAAGTGAAAGTCGTCTGAGTACAAGCTCCAAAACCAGAAGAAGAGCGACGAATTGAGAATGGCGATGATCGCATACTTCAGTTGATTGGATTGGGTCGAAAGCTCGAACAGGGTTGTAGAACGCCCTGCCTCGCCACCTTTGAGATACACAGGCGCAAAGTCGTAAGCCTTTAGCCAGTAGCGGCCAATGCCGTGATAAAAGAAAGGCGAGCCGCCTTCGAGATAATCGCCGATGCGATTCTTCTTTGCCGACAATTTTTGCAGGATCACCCGCCCTGCCTCGTCGCCCAATTTTGGCCAGCCGAGATCGCGCGGCAAATCCCCAATATCGGCGTAAGCGAGATTGGCGATCAGGCGCAGTTCCTGGCCCTCATGCCAGCGGTTGAAACGGGTGGATTTTAGGCTTGTTGAGGGTTGTTCAGAATCCGCCTTTCTCCGGGCAAACAATATCGTCACTCTTTGATCCACGTTCGGGAAAATCTTGGCGGGGCGGATTCCAAAGTTGGCGGCTATAACGTCCGAGAAGTTGTCCTCGACCCATTTGCGGAGTTTGCCCATCCGCTCAGAGCACACGAGCGACAGCGGCACAATGACTCCCAGCCTTCCACCATACGCCATTAATTTGCCGCTGATCTCCAGCATGTAGGCATAAAGGTTGCCAGACGACCCGCAGGCAAACGCTTTCTCATAGTAGCCTTTGGGGGATACGTCCACATAGGGCGGGTTAGAGAGGATGGCGTCGAAGCCCGGATTAGCGCCCCACTGCGAATTAGCCAAATCCACGAAGACTTCGGGAAATTCCAAGTCCCAATGAAAAAAACGTTGTTCAGCGTGGAAGTTGCGCGATTGATGAATAGCCTCGCGATACTGCGGCGATATTTTTGACTCATCCCCCATTACTGCACTTAGAGCGTCCTGGCCATATAACCGCAAAAAGTCTTTGGCATCTTTGACCCCGAATTGATGGCTGAGCCAGATGTCCAATACGCGCTTGTAGGGCAAAATCTCCTTTTCGAACAAAGCATACCTCTCGGCACTCTGCTCAACCTCCTCCAGCGTTGCATCAGTAAGTGTCGCGATATCGCGCATGAATGAGGTGGCGTTCAACATGCCTGAGAATGCGCTGCCAAACAAATGCCCCTGCGACAGCCCTTCGGAAACCCTTTTGCCATTGCGCGCCTTTGCCGGTTCGACTTCTAATTCTCTCTGAACAATTTCCGCTCGCGTGCCAATGAGCGAATTGCCGTGCCGCAGATGGTGATTCAAAAAAGACAGCGGCGCTCCAATGGTGAACGAGTCCAGCCATAACGCCAGTTTTGCCAGTTCAACCGCCATCAAGTTGAGATCAACGCCATAAATGCACCGCTTGATCACCATGCGCTTGAGCAAGTGTTTGTCGTCCAGTTGAGAAAGATCAGGTTCGATTCCCTGAGCGCGCAAGTTGTCGCAAATTTGTTGCCGCATTTGCTCTATCAATTTTATGATCGGGTTGGCCGGATACTCGGAGAGCAACATGGCAAACCGGTCGGTGAGGTAGCCAACCGCTTCAACAAGAAAATGCCCCGAACCCATTGCCGGGTCGCACACCCGGATATCCAACAAGGCGGAGATAGCCAATTCGCTTAGTTCGTTGCGCCGGTGTTGTAAATCACGGTTTCGCGCCGGGTTGGATTCGCGTTTTAGTTTCTTGCGCGTGCTTTCGAGTTTAGCCAGAATATCCCGAAACCGTTCTTCGCGGGCGGTCACAACCGGGCCGAGCGTGTTAGCGACAATATGTTTGACAATGTAATCGGGGGTATAGTACGAGCCGGTTGATTTGCGCTGGCCTTTATCATTCACCAGAACCGCTTTGTCCCGATCGAGGCGGGGTTGAAATTCAAGCAAACCTTCATAGATGCTACCCAGGTGTCGCACGTCTAAATCTTTGTAGTCAATAAAGCTTTCCTGGTCAGTCAGCTTGTCGTAACGCCGGGCGAGCAAGTCAATTGCGTCAGCCAGAAAACGATCAGCAACTTTCAGGTCTTGCAAGGTCACAGCGCCATTAAGCGGCTTGTCTGCAAACAACCCGCCATTGTAAACAGGCACGCGCAAAGCCGGGTCGCCCTTTGCCACCACTCGGAACAAACTTGCCAGGTTGTCCCAGATCAGCGTGCTGGTTTCGCCGAACGGCAACCCATCTGCCTTTTTCTGGGCGATGTTGCGGCACAACCGTGCCAGTGACAACTGCCCATAGCCGCTTGTATCTTGCATCGGCAGCAAGTTTCTCGACTCCGCATAAAACAGGAATAACAGGCGATACAGCACAACCAGCGTCGCCTTGTACAGCATGGCCAGAGCTTCTCTTGTGTCAGACTGGAGGCCTTTTTCGTTTTGCCGCCATGCCACAAACCCGGTGACAATGAGCGGCGCAACCTGCTCAAAGACAAGAGCCTTCAATTCGTCTTGAACCTTAACTGCGTATTCCACACTTTCGTTGAACACGCGATCGAGAAAACTCTTGTCCAAAGCTGGATCGATCCGATATGACTCTTCGCGAAAGAACAACACAAACAGGCGAAGCGCAATTTCGTCATCTGCTTCCAGAGCGGCAGATAGATCGATCTCCAAAAACGTCGTGGTGCGCGAACGCACCCGTTGGGCATACAACCGCCACGATTTGCCATTGGTGAGAATTCCCCAGGGCCGATCGGTGCTGACCAGATAGTTGATGATTTGAAAGCCGGGATTGGCGTTGCTGAGTGCGTCGCGGGAATCGTCAGGCGACTCGGCATCGAGCGAGCGCCCCCAATATTTTGCGTCGCAAATCGCCAATGCCAGCGAATAAAAGTCGGGCTTGCCTTTTCGGAGATAGGCCTGTTTTTTGGTTTCAGCATCGGCGAACAGGGCATAATCAGGGATGTTGCGCTTGCCGCTTTTTGCATACGACGCTTGCGTGATGTATTCCCAGCCAAGCTCATCAAGGACTGGTCGGATGAAGTCGCTTTCTGTCTGCGCTTCATTCCAGTTGTCTGCTACAGCCTTTGCTCTTGAATAGAGCTTTTTGATTTTGGCGATTGTCGCTGTCAAATCTGATTGCCATTCTGGAAACAAAGGCAAACGCTCGGCGAGGTAGTGGCTGGCAAATAGATTTTGGTTGTTGACCGAATCGGGGAGAAAAATTTTCGCGGGCGCGGCGCTGTTTCTTTTAGCCATATTTGAATGCCTTGCAACGAGAGGCAGAAATTGAATAACAGTTTGCTAGCATACAACAAAAATCAAATCTTGCGCGATTTTTATTTCTCGCGGAGGCGAACCTCCAACCCGCTAAACCTCTCCGCCACCGTCGCATTCCTCACCGCCATCGCCATCGCCTTGCGCGTGCCGACAAGCACGCACAGCTTTTTGGCCCGCGTCACCGCCGTGTAGAGCAGGTTGCGCTGGAGCATCAGGTAGTGCTGGGTGAGGAGGGGGATGACGACGGCGGGATATTCTGCGCCCTGCGACTTGTGAACCGAAACGGCGAAGGCGTGAACCAACTCGTCGGCCTCCAGCCAGTCATATTCCACCTGCCGCCCGTCGAAGTTGAGCATCAGCGTTTGGTCTTCCAGGTCAATTGCCGTCAGCCGCCCGATGTCGCCGTTGAAGGTGTCCTTGTCGTAGTTGTTGCGCGTCACCATCAGCTTGTCGCCCACGCGGAAGATGCGGCTCGCCAGCTTGCGCTCCAACTTTTTGGCCGTAGGCGGGTTGAGGGCCTCTTGCAGACGCGTGTTCAAATTCGCCACGCCCACCGCGCCGCGATACATCGGCGACAACACCTGCACATCGTTCACGGCATCCAATCCAAACTTGGCCGGGATCCGGTTTTGAACAACGTCCACCACCCAGTTGGCGGCTTCTTCCGGGTCTTCGACGGTGAACAGGAAAAAGTCTTTGGCGTCGTTCTGAATGATCGGCATCTCGCCCTTGTTGATGCGGTGGGCGTTGGTGATGATCAAACTATCTTGCGCCTGGCGGAAGATGACCGAGAGCCGGGTAACCGCCGCCGTGTTCGAGTCGATCACGTCGCGCAAAACGTCGCCCGCGCCCACGCTCGGCAGTTGATCCACGTCGCCCACAAGCAACAAATGTGTCAGCGGGTCGAGGGCCTTGAGCAGGTTGTTCATCAACAGCAGGTCAATCATGCTGGCCTCGTCCACGATCAGCATGTGGACGGGCAGGGGCTTCTCTTCGTTGTGGTTGAAGCCGATGCCGGGCTGAAAGCCAAGCAGGCGGTGAATGGTCTTGGCCGGGCGGCCGGTGGCCTCGCTCAGCCGTTTGGCGGCGCGGCCGGTGGGCGAGGCCAGAGCATACGCATGTTTCGTCGCGTCCAACACCTGGATGAGAGTCTTGAGCGCCGTCGTCTTGCCAGTCCCCGGGCCGCCGGTGATGACCGACACTTTGTTCTCCAGCGCCCGTTTGATCGCCGACTGCTGTTCTTCTGAAAGCTGGCCGCTGACTTTGGCGATCAGCGCGCTCAAGTCTGCGTCGCGCAAATCGTTGAGATAAGATGCGGACGACTGCATCATCTTCGTCAGGCGATTGGTGACGCCGATCTCGCCGAAGTAAAAGGGAGCCAGGTAAACCGCCTGCTCCTCCCGGACCGTTTTCGTGTTCCCACCCCTCAACTCTTCGATTCGCAACGCTTCTTTTTTGATCCGGCCCTCGGTCAACAAACGATCAATGGCCGCCCCGACCGAGTCGGCTGACACTTCGAGCAGTTCGGCGGCGGTCGTCGTCAGCTTTTCCAGCGGGCTGTAAACGTGGCCTTCGTCCGAAAGTTCGCCGAGGGCGTAAGCCACGCCAGCGTCCACGCGCGAGGGCGCGTCGGGCGGCAGGCCAAGCTGGCGGGCGATCTTGTCGGCGGTCTTGAAGCCGATGCCGTAAATGTCCCGCGCCAACCGGTACGGGTCATTCTTCACAATCTGCTCGGACATGTTGCCGTACTGCTTGTAAATTTTCACCGCCAGCCCGGTGGACACGCCGTGCCCTTGCAGGAAGATCATCACGTTTTTGATGGCCTTCTGCTGGCCCCAGGCGACTTCGATCAGGACCGCCTTTTTGGGGCCGATTCCCAGCACGTCGCGCAGGTCGCGCGGTTTTTCATCAATAACCTTGAGCGTCTCGGCCCCGAATTTTTTGACGATGCGCGCCGCCGTTTTTGGCCCGATGCCTTTGATGAGGCCCGACCCGAGGTAGCGCTTGATGCCCTCGACCGAGGCCGGGAGAATCTGCTCGCACTTTTCGGCTTTGAACTGCTTGCCATATTGAGGGTGAGCGGCCCAAACGCCCTCCAGCCGCAGGCTCTCGCCGGCGTTCACTTCGGGCAGGTTGCCCACCACCGTCAGCAGGTTGTCTTCAGGATCAGAAAAGGCCGACCGGGCACCGGACGGTCGGAGCCGCAAGACGGTGTACCCGGTTTCTTCGCTGTAATAAGTGATACGTTCGACAATGCCTTCCAGAGAGTCCATAAGCCGGCCTCAATTGTATACCGTCTGCAAGGCCGCGCTGACCTGCTTGACAGGGTCAGATGAGTAAAAATGGGCTGTAGGTTGCGATTCCATAGATTCCGCCTTATAATGCCGATCAACACCTATTGGATGGAGAAAATGAGTTAATGGAGCAAAGCCCACAAAACGTCGGGAGCGAGGGCGAGGCGCACCCGATGACTAGTCTCCTCGAGTCAGGGTTTGGCATGAGCCAACTGACAAAAGGAGAAGTTCGCGAAGGCAAGATCACACACATCACTCACTCTGAAATTTTGGTGGATGTTGGCGCCAAAAGTGAGGGTGTGATCAGCGGCAAAGAACTGGAGCAGATGGACGCTCGCATCCGCGAGAGCCTCCAGGTCGGCCAAGATTTGCTGGTTTATATCGTTGATCCAGAAGATGATAACGGCAATATTATCCTGTCGTTCAGCCGCGCCCAGCAAGAGCGTGACTGGCGGGACGCTGAAGACCTGCTGGACAGCCAGACGGTATACAAGGGCCTGATTGCCGGGTATAACAAAGGCGGCCTGATCGTCAAAGTGGGCAATGTGCGCGGTTTTGTGCCGGCGTCGCAAATGGGGCCAGCCCGCCGCCGCCGCATCGAAGGCGACACCCCAGAGCAGAAATGGGCCAAGATGGTAAGCGAGCCGATCATGGTCAAGGTAGTGGAAGTTGACCGTGAGCGCAACCGTCTCATTCTCTCGGAACGCGCCGCCGCCAAAGAAAGCCGCGAGGCGCAACGGGAGCAGTTGCTCTCTGACCTCAAAGAGGGCGACATTTGCACCGGGCGTGTAATCTCCATTGCCCCATTCGGCGTATTTGTGGATGTGGGCGGGGCGGACGGCCTGGTGCATCTGTCTGAACTGACCTGGAAGCGCATTGAGCACCCTAAAGAAATCCTCAAAGTCGGCCAGGAAGTCAAAGTGCAAGTTTTGAGCGTGGAGAAGGATCGCAAACGCATTGCCCTTTCAATGAAGCGACTGGAAGGTGACCCGTGGTCGCGCATCACCCAGCAATATAAGATCGGACAATTGGTCGAGGGCACGATCACCAAGCTCACCAAGTTCGGGGCGTTCGCCCGGATCAAGGGCAATGACGAAATCGAAGGCCTGATCCACATTTCCGAACTCTCGGATGGCCGGATTGCCCACCCCAAAGACGTGGTGCAGGAAGGCCAAACTTACGCCTTGCGTATCGTCAAAATCGAGCCGGACAAACGGCGGATCGGACTGAGCCTGAAAGAAGTTGGCTCCTCACGATACCTTGAGAGCGACTGGGAAAGCGCCGCAGATGACATCCCAGACGACGAGCAAGAGTAAGCCAAATAAGATGCAAACCGCGCGCGGGCAATTTCACCCGCGCGCGGCTTCTTTATACACAATATTAGAATTTCGTAAAAGAATCATCCAAATCCCCATCGCAGTACAATTGGCTAGATTAATCCGGGTTGATTGGCGGTACAATATACGCACCTTGAAATCACCCCATAAGTTTGCTTGCGCGGCGAGTTTGCATCAATACTCGCCGCCTCTCATCTAACCGAATGACATTGAAAGGATGAGGGGCGAAGATTACCATTGAAGCAGTTTTGTTTTTGAAAGTAACGGGAGGATAAATCCGTGACCGATAAAATGCAGCGGTTCACCCAACGAGCGCGCCGGGTGTTGAGCCTGGCTCAGGAAGAAGCCGAACGCCTGCGACATAACTACATTGGCACCGAGCATTTACTACTCGGCCTGATCCGCGAAGAAGGCGGCGTGGCCGGGCGCGTTTTGCGTGAGCTAGGACTTGAACAACGGCGTGTGCAGGAGATGGTCGAACGCCTCAGCGGCCCCGGCCAACGCAACAAGCCGGCCAGGATCGATCTGGCCCCCGGAACCCGCCGCACCCTGGAATTGGCCATTGACGAAGCCAAACGCATGGGCCAGCATTACATCAGCACCGAGCACATCCTGCTTGGCCTGGTGCGCCACAATGAAGGCGTGGCCATTGATGTCCTCAATAAACTTGGCATCTCGCCCGAACAGATTCGCCGCCAGACCCGGCGCGTTCTGCAAGAGAATCCCCAGCAACCTGCCACGCCCAGTTCAACCACCCCGCAAAAGCAAACCGCCGGCGGCGCGCCTGAGAAGAAGAAAGACACCAAGAGCAAAACGCCGCTTGTCGATCAGCTTGCTACCGACCTCACCGCCCTGGCTGAGGACAACAAGCTTGACCCGGTCATTGGCCGCCAGAGCGAGATCGAGCGCGTCATTCAAATCCTCGCCCGCCGCACCAAGAACAACCCGGCCCTCATCGGCGAGCCAGGCGTGGGCAAGACGGCCATCGTCGAAGGTTTGGCCCAGCGCATCATTGCCGGCGACACCCCCGAACCCCTGCTTGGCCGCCGCGTCCTGCAACTCGACGTCGGCTCGCTCGTGGCCGGAACCATGTATCGCGGCCAGTTTGAAGAGCGACTCAAGCGCGTGATCGAAGAAGTCAAGATCTCGAACTCGATCTTGTTTATTGACGAAGTTCACATGCTGGTCGGCGCCGGTTCAGCCGGCTCTTCCGTGGACGCCGCCAACATCCTCAAGCCCGCCCTCTCACGGGGGCATATTCAAGTCATCGGCGCGACCACCCTCAACGAATACCGTAAGCACATTGAAAGCGACGCCGCCCTTGAGCGCCGCTTCCAGCCAGTCACCGTGGACGAGCCGACCATCGAAGAGACGATCAGCATTTTGCACGGCATCAAATCGCGCTACGAAGATCACCACAAGCTCACCATCACCGACGACGCCATTGACGCCGCCGCTCACCTTTCGGCCCGCTACGTGCCCGACCGCTTCCTGCCCGACAAGGCCATTGACCTGATTGACGAAGCCGGGTCGCGGGTGCGAATGTACAAGAGTCCCGAAGCCAAGAGTTTCAAAGACACCATGTCCGACCTGCGCCTGGTGCGTGAAGAGCGGGCCATTGCCGTCGAAGAAGCGCGTTATGACGACGCTCAGGAACTGCTGGCTCGCGAAACCTCACTTGAAGAAAAACTCAGCCAACTGCGCGCCGGCTGGGATCAAGCCTCCATGCCGGTCGTCAGCGCCGCCGACATCGCCGAAGTGTTGGGCATGTGGACGGGCATTCCGGTAGTTCAAATTGCCACCGAAGAGTCCGAGCGCCTGCTTCATATGGAAGAGGATCTGCATAAACGCATCATCGGCCAGGATGAAGCCATCAGCGCCATTTCTCGCGCCGTCCGCCGCGCCCGCGCCGGCCTCAAAGACCCCAAGCGCCCCATCGGCTCGTTTATTTTCCTCGGCCCCACCGGAGTCGGCAAAACCGAGCTGACCAAAGCCCTGGCCGCCTTCATGTTCGGCAGTGAAGATGCTATTATTCAATTAGACATGTCGGAATTCATGGAGCGGCACAGCGTCTCCCGCCTCGTCGGCGCTCCCCCCGGCTACGTGGGCTACGAAGACGCCGGCCAGTTGACCGAAGGCCTGCGCCGCCGCCCGTATTCGATCGTCGTCTTTGACGAGATCGAAAAGGCCCATCCCGAAGCCCACAACATGCTTCTGCAAATCATGGAAGAAGGCCAGCTTTCGGACGCGCGCGGCAAGAAGGTGAGCTTCCGCAACGCGATGATCGTCATGACCTCCAACGTCGGCGCCGACATGATCAAGCGCCAGGCGGCGCTGGGTTTTTCGATGAAGCGCGACGAGGCCAGGGCCGAGCAAGAGTCGTACACCGACATGCACAAGAAACTGACTGAGGAACTTAAGAAGAGTTTCCGCCCCGAGTTTCTCAACCGGGTGGACGGGGTGGTGGTCTTCCGCTCGCTCAACAAGGCCGAGATCGTTCAAATCGTTGACCTGGAACTTGACAAGGTGCGCGAGCGATTGGCCGAGCGCGAACTTAAGTTGGAAGTGTCGGACGAGGCCAAACAGCATTTGGCCGACGCCGGTTACAACCCCGATTACGGCGCTCGCCCTCTGCGCCGGGTGATTCAGAACAAGGTGGAAGACGGCGTGTCGGACGCCCTGCTTCGCACCCACGCCACGTCGGGGAGCACAATTTACGTTGACTTCAAGGATGGTGAGATCTCGATCCGGGCTGAAGGGGCGACCGACGGCGGCGAAGAAGGAAACGCTGAGAGAGAGATCGCGGATATTCTTTCACCCCTTTAGTCTAAAATTCGGTTTTCAATTCCGAAAAACAAAGGAGCGCAGAGTTTCTGCGCTCCTTTGTTTTGACGCATTTGGGCCAAAACCAGGTCGAACAGATTGTCTTCTTTGCTTATGTAGCCCATAGTTGATGCCGCCGCATGGCCCAGCCGATGCTCAATGGAATGCAGAGCCAGGGCAGCATGTAGAGCGAAAACGTGGCTGTCATAGAAAGGCCGGCCACTTTTGGCAGGCGCAGGTCGGGAATGAGCGCCAGGGCGACGGCAATTAGGGCGAACCCAGCCACAGCTCCGGCGAACCCGGCTACTGTCCAACGTGTTTGTCGTCGTTCTTCGGCGGAAATGAGTTGGCGATAGCGTTGCACCTGCGCCGCCACCCCGGTTATGAGAAACAGAGCCAGGATCGTCAGGGTGACCGACTCCGGCCAAAGGGCAGTGGCGGCGGCCCAGGCCATCGCCCACAATAACCAGAGGACGGCCAGGGGGCGAGTCCAGGCGATCGTGAAACGGCCATTCGGGAAAACGTATAGCAGAATCAATAGACAGGTTGCGCCGGCCACTTGCAGAATGTTGAAAACTATTTGTAGGAAGGTGACATCGTGCACGAGGCGGGCATAGTAGGTTGCGCCGGTGTTGAACAGCGCGCCGCCGAAGAGAAGGAGCGTGATGGCGGTGAAGCGGGCCATGGGCGAGCGGGTGCGCTGCCAGAAGATGAGGCCGGACAGGCCAAAGTAACCGAGGGCGGTAAGGCTGACCAGCCACACATTTCCGTCACGGGCGAAGGCGAACGGAATGTGCGCGTCGCGCAGGACGCGGACAATCCCGGGCGGGATGCGCGGCGAGTGATTCAGAATTGAGACCGTGCCCAACACCGCGAGTTCGAGCAGGACGGCGAACACGACGAACCACAACCCTTGCGATAGGGCTGAGGGCAACTCAGTGGCCGACAGCGGCTGGGCAGAATCATCGCGCCGTTCAAGGCGCATCACCGTGAACTGCACCGCCAGGCCGTAGGTAAGCGTGATCGGGCCGAAGAGCAGGACCGTGACCAGCGGTGAGGCGAGGGTCGCTTCGCCTTCGCGATAAAAGAGAAAAGGCGGCGCCAGGAAGATGACGAACAGCAAGACCCCGTAACTCAAGCCCTGCCAGAGGCCGGCGCCGGGGATGAAGCGCCGCAGGGCAACAAAGGCCAGACCGCCAGGGATGCCAAGTATCACACAGATGACGAGGATGACGAATGTGCCTTCGAGGGTGAAGGCCGGCCTGAGGCCGCTGGCAACCACCACCCCGCGCATGGCCAGCCGCGCACCAAGCCCGGCGACGAGGCCGCCCACGACTCCGGCGATGAGGCCGGTGATGACGCCGCGCAGGTAACGACGCGGGCCAGAGCCGTCAGCCAGGCGTTCTCCGATCGCAGTCACGATGAGATCGATCAGCGTGGATAGCCAGAAGCTAATCAGCCGGGCGGCAGTGCCTTTGCGACAGGTCTCGCGCAGCGTGTCGCGAAACACGATCGCCATTTCATGCGCGTACTCGTCGCGGAAGTGGCGCGGATAAGCGGCGAGGAGCAGGCAATAGAACTGGCTGGAGAAGGCGACGATCCGGTCGGGAGAAGTTGCGCTGATCTGGTTCATAGGAGTCGGGCCGAACTCTTGAGGTGGGTCGAGGCGCGAGTCAGGCCGCCACCGGCGGTTCGTTCTGGCCGTTGAGTGATCCGTCCAGCACCTGGGCAGAGATCGCAATGACCAAAGCGCCTGCCACCACGCCGAACAATGCGCGCCAGTCTTCAGTGTTGAACATAAACATGGCGGCGGCAAGGCCGATGAACAAGACCGCCCACTGCCGCGATGCCGATTGCGCCAGCAATAGCAGGCCGGCAAGGGCCAGGCCGCCAACCTGCACCAGAAAGCCGGCCAGCATGATATAGAAGCTGTTAGTGAATGCCGGACTGATTACGGCCCACAAACCTCCTGCTACTCCCAGCAGCAACATCAATCGTGACAAGATAGGCCATTGACGGCCAGGCCGCAGATACGCGCCGAGCAAACCAGCCGTGCCCAGCCCCACCCCAAACAAGAGCAACGGCGTAAAGTCACTGGCTTCCTGAGAAGCGCCGCCGGGAATGCCGGGCGGACGCATGAACAGAATGACACTGAAGGCAACCCACAGCGCCCCGCCCACGATACCGGCGACTGCCAAGATGCGAACCAGATTCGTCTTTGCCATTTGAAAGTTCTCCTGTGAGTGTTCGTCAAGGACGCTGACGATGAAATCAGGAACGGTCTCAACCCACCGGCCGATGACACCGGCCGCGCCATGCCGCCGGTATTCCGCGCGGCACGAATCGCGGAAGGTGAGCGCCATCTCGTCGCCGTATTCGGCATAGAACGACGGCGGATAGGCCCGCAACAGGAAGCGATACAGGCGATGGGATAGCGACACCGAGTCCTTCATGGGCGTTTCATGTTCCGCGTGGTTTCGGAACAAGCCTTTTGGATCGCGCGGCGTCCACCAGCCGGGCGAGACGGGCCGCTTCGGCGCGCACGACTTTGCCGCCGAAGTCGGTCAGCCGGTAGTAGCGCCGCCGCTCGTCGTCGAGTTCGGGGTCGGGGCGCTCGTCGCTCTCTTCGATCCAGCCATCGGCCAGCATCCGTTTGAGGGTGCCATAGAGCGTGCCGGGGCCAAGCTTGATCTGTCCGTCGCTAATGGCGGCCACTTCCTGCATCAGGCCGTAGCCGTGCTTCTCGCCGTCGGCGAGGGCCAGCAGAATGTGGAACGCGGCGGGCGTGAGCGGCAACAACGATTCAGGGTCAGCAGTCTGAGCCATATCAGTCTCCGATATATCAACGATTGATATAATAGAGAAAAACGCAGGCTTTGTCAAGAGGCGAAACCTGGGGCAGAGGGTCGGGGAGACGGGCGAATTGTTTATCTGTGTTTGAGCGCCGTTCTCACAACGTGTCGCAACATGACAAAAGTCACCAACAAGAAGTGACTTCCGTGTCTGTTTGGCCCTGGGGAAACCGGGCATAAGTAGTCAAGTAATTATTGGATGGCCTCCAGGCGAGTCCCGACCAGTCACCAGCGGATGTTTCGATCCATTAAAGCCCAACTCGGCGCGGTCTTTCTCAGCTTTCTGTTGCTCGTCGGCGGCTCGGTTGCCGCCACCTTCGTCGCCATACGGGCGCAGGTCAGCGACGCCACAGTCATCAACCTGGCGGGCCGCCAGCGCATGTTGACTCAAAAAATGATCTGGCTGGCCCTCGCCCAGCCCGACAGCCCCGAACTCGACGCCGCTATTCAACTCTTTGATCGGACCCTGCTCGCGCTCCGCGATGGCGGGCCGACTCTCGATCCGGGTGGCCGTGTTGTTACCCTTTCCCCTGCCCCCGACATGGCCGTCCGCGCGCAACTCGACGAGGTGGCGCAAACATGGTCAACATTTCGCGCGCATCTTCAGCCGGTGGATGCTGTAGCCCTGCAAACAGAATCGCCCCTGATCCTTGCCCAGCTCGATTCGGCAGTGAGCGTGTTCGAAACTCGCGCCCAAGCCAAAGTGACCCGCCTGCAATTCATTCAACTTTTCTTCTTTGTCGCCGCTCTGCTGTTGCTGGCGTGGAGCTACCTTCTCACCTGGCAACGCATCATCAGCCCGCTGGCCCTGCTCGGCGTGACCGCCCGGCGCATGGCCAGCGGGCAACTCGCCGACCCAGTTCCGTTGACAGACGGCGGTGAACTGGGAGAATTGGGTCAGGCCCTTGAAACCATGCGCGCCGAGATCGCTATTGCGCGCGATCAGTTAGAGTTGCGCGTGGCCCAGCGCACGAGTGAACTGGCCTCAGCCTTTGAACTTAGCCAGGAAATCGTTGCCCAACTTGATCTGGGGCGCCTCTTGCAATCTGTAGCCGACCGCGTCAGTTCGCTGATGCACGCTCGGGCCGTTTCGCTTTGCCTGCTGTCAACCGACGGCGAGTACCTGGAACTGGTAGCCAGCAACGATGAAGCCGTTGGCCGCGCCGGGCTACGGCAATCTGTCCAGCGCGGGCTGGCAAGGCGGGTGGTAGGCGCAGGAGAAACAACCGTCGTCGAGGCCGTTTGTTCCGGTTGCAGTTTCCTGAGTACCCATGCGCCCGGCCAGTGTGTCGCCGCGCCGCTCCGGGTGGGTGAACATACCCTCGGCGCGTTGTGCGCCATTCATCCAAACGACATCCCTTTCGATGAGGATGAAACACGCGCCCTCACTTTGCTGGCGAACTCGGCGGCCATTGCCATTGCCAACGCGCGGTTGGCCGAGATGGAGCGGCGGCAGGCCGAACAGACGGCCATACTGGCCGAACGCGAGCGCCTCGCCGCCGAACTCCACGATCACCTTGCGCAAACACTCGGCTTTCTCAATCTCAAGGCCGATCGAGTCAGGGAAGTTTTTACAATCGGGCACGCTGCCGTCGCCGAAGGTGAACTCAATTTGATGAAGTCGGCCATTGCGACGGCTTACGGGCAAGTGCGCGCCGCTCTAGTCAACCTTCGCGAACCACTGCGCCACGGAGAAAAGCCGTTGACGAGCACCGGGCCGGCGCTTTCTCAAAACCTCGATACCTGCATCGCCGATTTCCGTGAGACCTCAGGCCTCCCCATCGAATTGATCATGGCCGACTCGGCGGCACTGGCGTTGCCGCCGATCACCCAATCCCAAGTCGCGCATATTGTGCGCGAGGCGCTTACCAATGTCCGCCGGCACGCCTCAGCCAGGCACGTCTGGGTGCGAGTCGAACGAGTGAATGGCGAGGCGTGCTTCACTGTGGAAGACGATGGCTGCGGGTTTGATCAGGGAGCAGTCGAGACCGATCAACATTTGGGGCTGGCGATCATGCGGGCGCGAGCCGAACGTAATGGCGGGCGGCTGGCCGTCAATTCTGTCTGCGGAGCTGGAACCAAAGTCGTCGCTATTTTTCCGCTGGCCCGGCAAACTGCCAACTCGCCCCATTCAGAGGTGATTCTATGACCCGGGCTCGCATTCTTCTTGCCGACGACAACGACCTTCTCCGTGAAGGGCTGGCCAGTCTAATCAATGCTCAACCGGATTTGGAAGTAGTAGGTCAAGCCGCCGATGGACTTGAAGCCCTGACTCTGGCCCGCAACCTGCGCCCCGATCTGATCGTCATGGACATCAAAATGCCGGTGTGCGACGGCCTGGAAGCCACACGCCTGATTCGGGCCGCATGGCCGGAAGCGCGCGTTCTCATCCTTACCGTGCACGACGAGGATGAAAAATTGTTTGAAGCGATCAAGTCGGGCGCGAGCAGTTACTTGCTCAAAGACACACACTCGCCCGATTTCTTGCGCGGCTTACATAGCGCCCTCAAGGGCGAAGCCGCCCTGCCGCCAAAACTGGCCACGCGCCTCCTCGACGAGTTTGCCTACCTGGCTAACCGACCGGCGGCGGACGCTCCGTCTACCTCTGTCCCTGATCTCACCCCCCGCGAGCGAGAAGTGCTCAACCTCATTGCCACTGACGCGACCGACAAAGAAATTGCCCGGCAACTCTCACTGAGTCTGCACACCGTCAAAACTCACGTCCGAAGCATTTTGAGCAAACTGCACGCCGTCAACCGGCGGCAGGCGGCGAAGCTTGTGGCGCGAGAGGGGTGGGCGAAGCGCTGAGGTTCTAAGAACCTGTTTCATAAATGCTCCCCAACCGCGTCCTCGCGGTTGGCCCGAAGGGGCCTGCGAGGACGCGGGCGAAGAGCAATTTTCAAACAAGCACTAAGCCGCCCGTCAACGACCTAATGCTCCGCCTCAAAGAGCGATCCGCAGATCGCTCTTTTTTCATTCTTTGTGCCAACTGTGACGGATAGACTGACTGCCCTTCTCTGCCGTATGCTGGCGACATGGAAACGCGCAAAGTTTTCGTAGTTGGCGATTCTCTCTTTGCCGAAGCCCTGACCCAGATACTGGCAAAGACCGCAGTGGAAATCGTCGGCTCTGCGCCGACGCCCGAGGCCGCCCTGCCCCGGCTCAAAACCAAATGCCCGGACGCAGTGATCATTGCCAATGCCAGCGCCGAACCCACGCTGCCGGCGGTTTTCGGCCAGTTCCTCGCCGCCTATCCCAACCTCCCCATTATCTGCGCCAACCTCGGCGCTAACGATATCCAGGTGATCACCAGCCAACGAGCTGGCACGGGCAGTTCTGATCTGCTGGCCGCGATTGCGGCCTTACCTAAACGGAGTTAGCCAATGACCAAACTTACTCGCCGTGATTTTCTCAAACTTTCTGGAGCCGCCGCCCTCGGGGTGGCGGCCACACGCCTGGGTCTGCAATTGCTCGATCCGGTGAATGTGGACAACCCGCTCGCCGGTTACCCCGATCGCGACTGGGAAAAGGTCTATCGTAATCAATACGCCTACGACTCGACCTTCACCTACGTCTGCTCGCCCAATGACACGCACGCCTGCCGCCTGCGGGCCTTCGTCCGCAACGGAGTCATTCTGCGCTCGGAGACGAACTACGACGTGGCGAACTACGGCGACTTGTACGGCAACAAAGCCACCGCCCACTGGCACCCGCGCGGGTGCAAGAAAGGGCAGACGTTTCACCGCCGGATGTACGGGCCGCACCGTCTCAAGGGGCCGCTGATGCGAAAAGGCTGGAAAGCGTGGGCCGACGACGGCTTCCCCAGCCTTGATGAGGACGGCAACCGCTCCAAATATAAATTTGATTCGCGCGGCCTCGACGAACTTCTGCCGGTGAAGTGGGAAGAAGCCTACGACTACATTGCGCGCGGCATGGTTGCCATCACCACGCGCTACTCCGGCGAGGAAGGCGCGGCCCTGCTGCGCAATCAAGGTTACCCCGAAGAAATGATTGCCGCGATGGGCGGCGCCGGCACGCGCACGATCAAATGCCGGGGCGGCATGGGCCTGCTGGGCGTGATCGGCAAATACGGCATGTACCGCTTCTCGAACACGCTGGCCCTGCTCGACGAGCAGGTGCGCAAGCTGGAAAATCACGAGAATGCAAAGGGCGGGCGGTTGTGGTCGAACTACACCTGGCACGGCGACCAGGCCCCCGGCCACCCCTTCACCACCGGCCTGCAAGCCTCCGACGAGGACTTCAACGACCTGCGTAATTCGCGCCTGCACATTCAGTGCGGCAAAAATCTGGTCGAAAACAAAATGCCCGAGTCGCATTTCTTCATCGAGGCCATGGAACGCGGCGCGAAGATTGTCACCATCACCCCCGAATACTCGCCGCCGGCCACCAAGTCCGACTATTGGATTCCGATCCGCCCGGCCACCGACACCGCACTGTTTCTCGGCATCACGCGCTGGCTGATGGACAATGAGAAGCACGACGCGGCCTTCGTCAAACGCTTCACCGATCTCCCGCTCCTCGTCCGCGTGGATACGCTCCAGCGGGTGAGCGCCGCCGACGTGTTTCCCAATTACCAGTTGCAACTTACGCCCGACAGCGCGAGTTTCAAGTTGCATGGCTTGAAACAGGAGCAGTACGAAAAACTCGGCGATTACGTGGTGTTCGATGCAAAGACGAATGCGCCGGTGGCGATCACCCGGGACGATGTCGGGGCGGCGATGGACGCGAAAGGCGTTGACCCCGCCCTCGACTGGTCGGGCAAGATCAAGCTGGCCGACGGAACCGAAGTTGAAGCCATCACCATCTGGGCGATGTACCGGGAACATCTGAAGGATTACGACCTCGACACTGTGGCCGACATCACCCACGCGCCGAAGGCGATGATTGAGCAGTTGGCGAACGACATTGCCACGATGAGTCCGGTCGCCATTCACATCGGCGAGGGCATCAATCACTGGTTCCACGCCACGCTCGCCAACCGGGCGCAGTTCCTGCCGCTCATGCTCACCGGCAACATCGGCCGGCCGGGGGCCGGGTGTTACACCTGGGCGGGCAACTACAAGGCGGCGCTCTTTCAAGGCGCGCCGTCGGTCGGCCCCGGCTTCAAAGGCTGGGTAGGCGAAGACCCCTTCGAGCCGAACCTGGACGAGAACGCGCCCGGCAAAGACATTGTGGCCCACTCGTACAGCAAAGACGAAGAGCCGGCCTACTGGAATCACTCCGAGCGCCCGCTGATCGTGGACACGCCCAAGTACGGGCGCAAAGTCTTCACCGGGCAGACACACATGCCCACGCCCAGCAAGGTGCTGTACTTCACCAACGTCAACCTGATCAACAACGCCAAGCACCACTACGAGATGATCAAGAACGTCAACCCGAAGATCGAGTTGATCATCTCGCAGGACATCGAGATGACGGCCAGCATCGAGTACGCCGACTTCGCGTTGGCGGCCAACTCGTGGGCCGAATTTCAAACGCCCGAAATCACGGCCTCTTGCTCCAATCCCTTCCTGCAAATCTGGAAGGGCGGCATCCCGCCGCTCTATGACACCCGCGACGACGTCAGAATACTTGCAGAACTCGCCGCCGCGATTGGAGACAAGATTGGAGATCAGAGATTTAGAGATTACTGGAAGTTCGCGCTGGAGGGGCGGCCCGAAGTCTACATTCAACGCCTGCTCGACTCGTCGCTCACGACCTCCGGCTACAAATATACCGACATCATGAACGGGAAATATGGCGAACCGGGCGCGGCCCTGATGCTCTTTCGCACTTACCCGCGCATCCCCTTCTGGGAACAGGTGAACGACTCGGTGCCGTTCTACACCGCCAGCGGGCGGCTGGACGCCTACTGCGACATCCCCGAAGCGATTGAGTACGGCGAGAACGTCATCAGCCACCGCGAAAGCCCGGAGGCCACACCGTATCTGCCGAACGCCATCGTCACCACCAGCCGCTTCGTCCGGCCCGACGATTACGGCATCCCGCTCGATCACGAAGGCTGGGACGAGCGCACGGTGCGAAACGTGGCGCTGAGTTGGGAGCAGGTCAAAGCCAGCAAGAACCCGCTCTGGGAAAAGGGCTTCCAGTTCTACTGCCTCACGCCCAAGAGCCGGCATCGCGTCCACTCGTCGTGGAGCACGGTGGACTGGACGATTATCCTCGACTCCAATTTTGGCGACCCGTATCGCATGGACAAACGCCTGCCCGGCCCCGGCGACCACCAGGTTCACGTGAACCCGCAGGCGGCCAAAGACCTCGGCATCGAGGACGGCGACTACGTGTACGTGGACGCCAACCCTGCCGACCGCCCGTACATTGGCTGGAAGCCCGACGACCCGTTCTACAAAGTGGCGCGGCTGATGTTGCGGGTAAAGTACAACCCGGCCTACCCGTATCACGCGGTGATGATCAAACACTCGCCGTTTATGGCGACAGAGAAATCGGTGCTAGCGCACGAGACGCGGCCCGACGGGCTGGCAAAGTCCGAAGGCACGGGTTACATGGCGAATCTGCGCTACGGCTCACAGCAGTCCGTCACCCGCGACTGGTCTATGCCGATGCACCAGACTGACACCCTCTTCCACAAACAGAAGACGGGGATGCAATTCATCTTCGGCGGCGAGGCCGACAACCACGCCCTCAACACCGTGCCGAAGGAAACGGTGGTGAAGATCACCAAGGCCGAAGATGGCGGCTTGAACGGGGTGGGCAAGTGGGAGCCGGTGGAGACCGGCTTCACGCCGGGGCACGAGGGCGATTTCATGCAGAAGTATATCGGCGGTGGAACGGTGGAAGTGAAAGGGTGAAGCGTGGAGAGTGGAGAGTGAAGTGACGGTTACGCTTCACGCTCCACGCCCCACCCTCCACGGGAGCACAACATGCCACACGATGAATTTGTTGACGAAGACCCGATGGGTCTGATTGGAATGGTTCTGCCCGGCGAGCCGGGGCAACTGGAGGCGATGGCCGAGTGTGTGGTCGAAGAATACATCAGGCTGGGTTGGAGCGAGCAGAGACTGATGACGCTGTTCGTCAACCCGATGTTTCTCGCCACCCACCGCATTTATCGGTTGAAGGGCGAGGGCTATGTGCGCGATCTAATTCGGCAGACTTGCGTGAAGTGGGGGGTAGCGGTCAGGCCTGTAGAAGCCATTCTACCGTCACCAACGACTCGACCCTGCGGAATTCCGGATCACCCGTGAGGAGAACGGCTTGTTTCTATTGAGCCAGCGCGACGGCGAATGCGTCGGCGTAGGAGATGGGATGATGGGCTTTGAGATGCGCGGCGGCGAAGGTGAGTTTTCTATCGGCCTCGACGACCATGACGGGCAACTGGTCCACTGTGGCAATCAGGTCTTGGGCTGTCATCAACCCTTCTTCGCGCTCAAGAATGTAGAGCGCCTCGCCATAGTTGATGATGGACAAATAAACGTCTGCTTGCTGTTTTTCGGCCTGCGCCAGCACGACTTTGACGCGCGGCCCGCCAGGCTCGCTTTGATAATGCGCCAACAGCGCGTAACTATCCAGAACGAAAGTCCGGTTACCGTTCACGCTGACGCTCCCGGGCTCGCTCTTCCAGCAGGGCTTTCACCAGTGAGCGGGAGCTCTTCAGTCTTCCAGCCGACTCCTCAACCGGATTGTCCATCGCCGGCACAAGTGCGACCACACCGCCGTAGTCTACGAACACGACACGCGCTCCCGGACGGAGGTCATACTTTTTGCGAAGTTCGGCAGGGATTACAACCCAGCCTTTTGAGGAGACGGTTGCAATAGTCATACAAATCTCTCTTTCTGTTATACACCAGCCAGGCGGAGTATAGCGAGCGAGGGAGAGCCTGTCAACCAACAATTAGACAATGAAAATCATTTAGCACTCAAGGAGTTCTTTATGGCTGAAGTTTACAACTGGCAAATTGGCCGCAAGATGGCTTATGTCTTCGACGAGGCCCATCCCCAAAAGCAGTTCGCCGCCGTGTTCAACATCAACCGTTGCATCGGCTGCCAGACCTGCACCGGCGCCTGCAAGGCCACCTGGACATTCTCCAAAGGCCAGGAAGCCATGTGGTGGAACAACGTCGAGTCCAAGCCTTACGGCGGCTTCCCCCAGCACTGGGATATCAAGATTCTCCAAAAGTTGGACGAGGCGCACCAGGCCGCCGGCAAGAAAGCGGAGTGGGACGCGAACGGGGCAAGCGACTCTGCCCCGTATGGCGTGTACAACGGGATGACCATCACCGAGGCGGCCAGCCCGGAGCAACAGGCCCTCGGCTACATTCCGCCCGACACCGAGTGGCGCGCCCCCAACTTCTACGAAGACACGTCCACCGGTTACAAAGGCGACAAGCTCGGCATTAGCACTCAGGGCGCGTCTTTGCCGGAGCATCAAACGTGGTTCTTCTATCTTCAACGATTGTGCAACCATTGCACCTACCCGGCCTGCGCCGCCGCCTGCCCGCGCAAAGCGATCTACAAACGGCAGGAAGACGGCATCGTGCTGATTGATCAGGCGCGCTGTCGCGGCTACCGCAAGTGTGTAGAGCAGTGCCCGTACAAGAAGACGATGTATCGCGGCACGACGCGCACCAGCGAGAAATGCGTGGCCTGCTACCCGCGCGTGGAGGGCAACGACCCGCTCAGCGACGGCGTGCCGATGGAAACGCGGTGCATGGCGGTGTGCCCCGGCAAGATTCGCATGAACGGGCTGGTGGACATCGCCGAGGACGGATCGTGGGCCGAGAACCCGAAGCACCCGCTGTATTTCATGATCAAGATGGAGAAGGTGGCCCTGCCGCTCTACCCGCAGTTTGGCACCGAGCCGAACATCTACTACATCCCGCCGCGCTGGGCCCCACGCGCCTACCTGCGACAAATGTTCGGCCCCGGCGTGGAGGAAGCGATTGCCCGTTACACCGCGCCCTCGCGCGAACTGCTGGCCGTCCTACAACTCTTCCGCACCACCCAGAAGATGATCTTCCGCTATGAGATCGAAGAAGGCCCGCTGGTACTGGAGACCGAAGTCAACGGAAAGCCGTGGAAGATGTACAACGACACCGTGATCGGCTTCGACGCCAAAGACCGCGAAGTGAGCCGGCTGACAGTGGTGGAGCCGATTCATGAGAGGCCGGTCGAAAGGTTGAACTCTATTTAGCGAGTGGAGATTCGAGGATTAGAGAATTGGAGAATTGGAGATGAACACTGAGATTGCCATCCGCCGCGCACAGGTTTACCGTTTTCTTGCCGACGTGTTTCTCTACCCGACTGAGAACTGGTTAGAGGATCTGCCTCTCCTGGCCGACATTGTGCGTGATTTGAATGCGCCAGCTTTGGAAGTTGGACGCCTGGACTGCGGCGGGGATTTTGGGATTTTGGATTTTGGGATTTGGGATTTTCCTGCCTTGCAGGCCGAGCACCGCCGCGCTTTCGGCCTCACCGGCTCACTGTGTTACGAGACCGAAGTCGGCCTGCCGCACGAGTTCCGCCAGAGCCAGGAGATGGCCGACATCGCCGGGTTCTATCGCGCCTTTGGCTTCAACCTTGGCGGCAAAGTGCGCGAGCGGCCCGATCACCTCTCTGCCGAACTTGAGTTCATGCACATTCTGGCGCTCAAAGAAGCCTACGCCGCCGAGCGGGATGTGCTGGAGCACGTCGAAATCTGCATTGACGCTCAGAGCAAATTCCTGCAAGAGCATCTCGGACAATGGATCGGCTTGTTCGCCGACTCTCTCAAGCAGTCGGCCACCGGCGGGCCGTTTGTGGCCCTCGCCCGTTTCGCCTCCACTTTTGTGTTGGCCGACGCCAAACGGCTGGGCGTGACGGTGGAGCAACGGCCACTGGCCGGAATCAAGCCCACGCCTCTCGTGCCGGAGATTTCGTGCGAGGCGTGCCCGGTTACGGAGCAGTGGACAGTAAACAGTGAGCAGTAAACAGTGATCAGCGAATCGTGATTACTGTTCACTAACCCTGGAGCAATCCCATGAATAAACGTTCTCTTGTTTCATTTGGTCTGCTACTGGCCGTTGCCGCCGCGCTCACCTTCTTCAAAGTGCCCATCGCCGGTTCGCAGGGCCTCACCCTCCTCGCCGCTCAAGTGTCGGGCGATCTGCCAACGACCGACCCGAGTTCCGCTCTCTGGCAACAGGCCACAGCGGTCGAAGTGCCGTTGAGCGCCCAGAACGTCACCCGGCCTATGCTCCTCGAGGCCAGAGTCAAATCCGTCACTGCCCGCGCTCTGCACAACGGATCGCAAATTGCAATTCTGGTTGAGTGGGCTGACGAGACGAAAAACGATTCGATGGTGCGGGTTCAGGATTTCCGCGACGCGGTGGCCGTGCAGTTCCCGCTGGCCGAGGGCCAGCCGTTCTTCTGCATGGGGCAACAGGGCGGCAACGTCAACATCTGGCACTGGAAGGCCGACTGGCAGGCCGACATCACGGCCCGAAACGACACGAATACGCTGTATCCCAACATGTACGTGGATCAATATCCGTTCACCAGCGCCGCCGAGCCGGTTCTCGCCGCTCCCGCCGATTACACCGACCCGAACTATCTTCCGGCTCTCCCCTCGGGCAATCTCTTCGCCGCCGCCCACCAGTCGCCGGTTGAAGACCTCATCGCCGGCGGCTTCGGCTCACTCACCGCCCAACCCGCCGACGGCCAAAACGTGCAAGGGGTTGGCGCCTGGGCCGAGGGCAAGTGGCGGGTCATCTTCAGCCGCGACCTCACTTCAAAAGAAACCGACGACGTGGCCTTTACATCGGGCAAAGTGTATTCAATGGCCTTTGCCGCCTGGGACGGCGCGAACAACGAGCGCAACGGGCAGAAGTCCACCTCGCAGTGGGTGTCACTGCAAGTGGAAGGCGCCGCGCCCGCTCAAGCTTCACCAGCCAAACCGACGGCCACACCGGCCAATATCGAAGGCTTCTGGTGGGCGGTTATCCCGATGATCATGATGGCCGGACTCATCCTCGGCCTAGTGGCTGTTGTCTTCCTGTTCTCGAAACTGCCGGGCAAGAAATGAGCCGCTTCCCGCTTTTCTTCCGTTGGCTGACGATTGCCGCCCTTGCTGACTGGCTGATTACGCGGACGATCACTCGCACGGCGATCTTCATGCCCAAGCCGCCGCAGGTGGTGGCCGCCTACCAGGCCCTCACCCTGATCGGCCAACTGGCTTTCACCCTCACTGGCCTGCTGGCGCTGGCCGCCGTGTTCTGGATTGCGTGGCAGTCGCGGCGCTCAGTCGTGTTGCCGTTTGTGTTGTTGAGTCTCGCGGTCTTCAGCATCGCCTCTGTTTTCGTCGCGCCGGGCGGCTGGCTGGCCGTCGGCTACCAATTGCTGGTGATGGTTGCGGTGGGAATAGTTGGCAAACACATGTGGCAAGAAACCGGCGGCCTCAAAAATAAAATCGCCTGGTCGGCACCGGCGCTGGCGTTGATGCTCGGCGGGCTGTATCAACTTCTGCCCGCCTTGTACACCGCCCTGCGCTGGCCCGGCCCGCCGCCGCTCACCGAAACGCTTTTCAATCTTGGCGAACTGTTCGTCGTCTTGACTCCGATTGTGTTGTGGTGGGCTGTAGGGCGCGCTTCGCGTGTCATCTCGCCCTACAAGTGGGCGGCGATTCCGGTGCTGGCGTTTGTTGTAGCCTACCTCGCCAACCCGGCCATGACAGCCATCATCGCCATCTGGTCAACCGGCTTGACTCTTTATCTGCCGTGGCCGCTGTACGCCGTGAGTCTGTGGTTGGCGGGTGTAACCGTGATCGCCGCTCTGCGCCAGGGAAATCCAACGGGATGGGCAATGTTATTATTGATCGCTGGAGGTTATACGCCGCAACTCAGCGCCCAAGTATTTCTTGGGTTAATTGCCCTCTGGTCGTTCGCCGTGTCTGACCCGCAACCAGCCTTTCCCCTCAGGCAGCTACGACTGCCGATACCTGTTGCCCCGTTGAACTCATAAGCAGTCGCGTTGCTTCACCATGAAGCCCTCGACGATCTCCCTGCTCGGCGGGGCCATCATCCTCTTCGCGTGTGGCTTGTCAACCGGCCTGCGAGCTGAGACAATGGATTTAGCGAATGCAACGGATAAAGATATAATCCGTTCAATTCGCGCGAAGCGCCCGTTGCCAAAAAAGAGGAAGTGAATGCCCAAAGACTATAGTCTCAACGTCACCCCGGCCAACGCCCAGCGGCGGCCTGAAAATGCGCAGGACGACGAGTGGATACGCCGGTTTCTACGCCGCGCCCGCATCGGCCACATTGCCACCCGCTGGGACGACCAGCCCTTCATCAACCCCACCACCTTCTGGTACGACGCCGAGCGCCATCAGATCATCTTTCACTCCAACATCGTGGGCCGGATGCGGGCCAACAGCGAGCGGCACGAACGCGTCTGCTTTGAAGCCAGCGAGTTTGGCCGCTTTCTGCCGTCCAACATCGCGCTGGAGTTCAGCGTGCAATATGAAAGTGTGGTTGCCTTTGGAACGATTCGGGTGCTGGAAGATTTCGATGAAAAGCGGCAGGCACTTTCCAGCCTGATCGCCAAATGCTTCCCGACAATGACGGCGGGCAAAGAATACCGCCCGATTACCGACCAGGAGCTAAAGCGCACCAGCGTTTATGCCATTGCGATTGAAAGTTGGAGCGGCAAACGCAACTGGGCCGGGCAGGCCGAGCAGAGCGAGGAATGGCCGGCGCTGGAGGACGAGGCATTGAATTTTGAGCACGGCCCTTCCTAGAGCGCGATCACAGCGCCACTGTTTGTGAATCGCCCTCAAATATGCCACAACCTTGCAAGGAAGTGCTACTGGCCATCAGTAGCCAGAAGCGGGTCAATCAGGTTTTGGAGAGTCTCCAAAGATGGCGGGCCGGCGAGCGGCTGTTCGTTCACCAAAAATGATGGCGTGCCACGAAAGCCGCGCCGGAAAGCATCCTGCTCGTCACGGGCAACCGTTGCCTGATGCTGGCCTGAGTCCAGGCAACTGTCGAAGCGCGCCGTATCCAATCCAAGCTCGGCGGCGTAGGCTTTGAGGTCATTCACACTCAGCGCCGGGGCGCGGTCGTAAAGCAAGTCATGGTACTCCCAGAACTTGTGCTGATCGTAAGCGCATTGTGCGGCTTCGGCGGCTTTAGGCGACTGCGCCGTGATGACCGGAAAGTCGCGCCAGACGAACCGCACTTTATCCCCGTACTTCTCAAGAATCTGATTCAAGATGCCGGCCTGGTGCCAGGCGCGGCAGGACGGGCAACCAAAGTCGCCGTATTCGACAATTGTCACTTCGGCCCCCGCCGAACCGAGCGCCGGGTCATCCGCCAGCCGCGCCTCCGAAACCGGCTCGGCTTTTGGACGAGGCCACAAAATAAATGCGCCGAGGAGCACTACGGCAAGAACACCGCCGCCGATCATCAACCAGCGATTGCGTTGAAGCGCAACCTCACGGCGGCCTCGCAGTTTTTGTCTGGCCTGTCGGGCGTGGCTTCGTTGTTCTTTCGTCATCGTGATGAGTTCACCTCACGGTTGATAAATGCGCGTCTCCGGTTTGAAGGCCGCCCACGAAAACCAGAAATGGTTGACGGCCACCACCGGAGTCAGTTGTTTCCCAGTCAGCGGCCCGTTTACCGCCTGACCCAACACATCCCACTCACTCCCCGTCTCGTCGTCTACAATCTTTGAACTGTCGAGCGCAAAGGTGAGAGCCTGGCCGTCGAGTTCACGCTCATAGGCATTCGCCGCCCCCACGTCGCGGCCTCCGGCGACGGTGTCGCCGTCCAGTGCCGACGCTGTGCCAGCGGCCCATAACACCACCACCTCGGTTCCACCCACCGTGTCGTTGACGACGCTCATTTGTTGCAAAATGTCATATGGATAGGCGACGGCCTCTCCGTTGAGGTTAATCGTCAGCACGCGCGCCACTGGCGGCAGTTCGCCGGGCGTCTTCGGGCCACGATAGAGAAAGGGTGGGTTGTTCACGTCGTCGTAACCGACGTAAGGGTTGTCGCCATAGGGGCGGCTGAACCCGGTGTCGCGAGACAGGACTTTGCCGTCTGGATAATTTGCCTTGAAGTCCGCCCAGGAAATGATGGAAGCCGGGCGGAAGACCAGTTGGGCGCCGGTCAGTTCGCCGGCGATGGCCTGGCCCGTGGCCTGTTGCCACCAGGTCTCGGTCTGGCGGTCGTACATGATGAGGTTGCTGTAGCGCAGGCGGCCCGTCGTGCCAAAGTCGAAGACTTGCCCGCCTGCGGCCGTGCGCTCGAAGGCGATGGCGGTGTTGCACAGCGGACAGAAGGAGATCACTACCGGCACATCGCCGACGGTGTCATTGACAATCTCGTGCCACATGAAAATCTGAATGGGATAGGCTCGGGCATCATCGCCGATTTGGAAGAAGATGACCGGCTCGACGGATTTCAGCCAGGCGTCGGCCTCGGACACGGCCACAAACGTCGGGCTGTCTATCGCGGGGATGCCGTCTTTGGGCGGCCCGCCGGACAGGATGTCGCTGTAGGGAACCGAATGTTTGCTGAAGTCGGTCTTGAACTCAAAGGTTGCGCCCGACGGTGGCGGCTCGGCGGGTAAAAGGGTCGGCGTTGCTTTCGGCAGAGGCTCCTGAGCGGAAATCGAAGTTGGTTGAGGTGATTGGATGGCTACGACCGCTGTCGGCGGAGCAGTGGCTCCGGCGCAGGCCGAGAGCAGAAGGGTGATGATGATCGAACCGACCGTCGAGCGTGTTGCAGTGTTCATGGTGACCTCTCCAGAAACTTTTTCAACCTTTGCCGCCTGCCAGGCGAACGGCAAAAGGCGAGCGACGCAATGTGCTCATCGCCCAAATGCCGACCGCCGGGCCGAGAGCCAAAAACGCAAACGCCCACCGCCATCCTACTTGTCATCATTTTGGCCTGTCAGTTGATAGACGCGGCAACCTGCCAGATTCTTACCCTGCCCCGGTAAGATTCTCGCCGCCCGGCGCGTCCATAGACATGTGCGACTCATTCACCGCCTGCTTCTGTTTCGTTACGGCATTTCTCCACGCCTCGTTTTGAATTCCGGCCCAGAGCCGGATGCGACGATGGCTTCGGAGCCAGTGGCCGCCGACCTGCGGCGCATCGTCAATGCGCTGAAGGCCGAGGCTTACGACAGCCAACAAGGCCGGGTAGATTATGCCCACCTGTGCGCCAGCCCGACTTACGCCGAGTATTGCCAGTGCGCCCGCCGCTTGCAATCCTTCGATCCAGGAATGCTTGGCAGCCGTGAAGAGCGCCTCGCCTTTTGGATCAATCTGTACAACGCACTCATCGTGGATGCGGTAATTCAGTTTGAGGTGAAGCACTCGGTTAACGAAACGCCAGGATTCTTCTGGCGGGCGGCGTACGACATCGGCGGGCAACGCTATGGCTCGTTTGACATTGAATACGGCATTCTTCGCGCGAACGCTCCGCATCCTGCCATCCCCGGCGCGCACTTCGGCGCAAGCGATCTGCGCCGCAAGCACAGTCTCGACCGCCTCGACCCGCGCATTCACTTTGCGCTGGTGTGTGCCGCGCGTTCCTGCCCACCTATTGCCGTTTATGATGCAACATGCATTGATGAGCAATTGAACATGGCGGCGCGAACGTTCATCAACCATGGCGGTGTGGAAATAGATCGCGCCGCTGGCGAAGTCCGGCTATCGCAGATTTTTCAGTGGTATGCCCCGGACTTTGGCGGCCATCCCCTGGCGCTAGGCGACAAACGTTCGTTACTGGAGTTCGTTGCCAGCTATCTGAACAACGAGGCTGAACGCGAATACTTGCTGCAGGGCAAGCCTATAGTTCGATTCCAGCTTTATGATTGGTCGTTAAACAATTAGACGACGCTACTTTCTGGACACCGGGTGCGGCCAAGAACTTAAGCAGGCGACGCGTCGGAAGGGGAAGCGCGCAAAATTCGGAGCAGCGCCTCGAACTCTTCGCGGCAGTCCGGGCACATGTCGAGATGTTTCTGGACGAGCGGCATCAGTTTGGCGGCATCCTCGCCGCGCAGAACGGCTTCGGCAAATTGGTCGAGCAGACGCAGAACGTCATCGCAGGTGTATTCCACCTCGTCCGTCATCTCAACCTGCCGGGCCACTTTGCGCATGATTGTCGGCGGCAACGGGGCCAAACGAGCACGGTTGCCGGGCCGCATCCCACGTTTAATTGTCTCTAGCCAATGTTTCATAGTCGCCCTCGCTTACCTTCCATAGACGCCTTTGGAAGTGTGGTTCTTACCTGCGCTCGAACACAGCCAACAGCTCTGCCGGGGTGAATCCCTCGCGGGCCAGGCGGCGCTTGAGCCGCCGCCGGGCATCGTGCAACAACTTATACAGCGCGTTGCGCTCCATCCCCATCTGGCGCGCGACTTCCTCCAATGGCATTTCTCCGATTCCCACCGCCAGCATCGCCCGCAACTGCTTGGCGGTTAATTCTTCCATCATCAGGCGTTGCAGTTGGGCCAGCAGATCGGCTTGTTCGGTTGCTACTTCCGGGCTGGGCGCGCGGTCTGCTGGCACGGGCGAGGCGGGCTCGCCGTCTGTGTTTTCCAGCAAGCCATCCAACGAGACATCTTTCCAACGGCGGCGGCGCAATTCGGTGAGGGCCACCCGCACGGCGATTTTGTGAACCCAGGTGGTGAACTGGCTGCGGCCCTCAAACGAGTCCAGATGCTCCAGGGCACGCATCAGCGTTTCCTGCGCCACTTCCTCGACCAGGGCCGCGAAGTGTGGATCATCCGGTGTGAGCCAATCGCGCAGGGCGTACGGCAGGCCGTATAAGATTTCTGCGCGGAGGTCAACCAGCGCCGTTTCGCGCCGTAACCCGCTCGCGTGCAAGTCTGAGAGCCATTGCTCATTCGTCCGCTTGGTCATTGGCGGCATTATACATGCTCCGGCGAAGGCAACTGACGCGATCCGCAAGTAAGAAATCGGCGACTCTAAGTAAGAATCTTCATCTGCCCCGCGTCTAAACGGGTGAAAGAGCAATCCGCTCTCAACACACTCACTCAATGGAGATTTACAATGAATATCATCGGCGCAATCGTAGCAGGGGTAGTTGGAACTATCGTTATGAGCATGATCATGTTGATGGCTCCTATGATGGGCATGCCCAAAATGGCGATTTGGGAAATGCTCGGTTCCATGTTCAGCAAAGACGGCAACAACGCTCTCGGCTGGGTCATGCACTTTATGATGGGCGTGATCTTCGCCGTCATCTATGCCGCCCTGTGGGCCGCCGGACTTGGCTCGGCAACCTGGGCCGGCGGTCTGGTCTTCGGCGCGGCGCACTGGCTCATCGCCGGGCTGATGATGGGCGGTGTGCCCATGATGCACGCCGGCATCAAAGCCGGAACCGTCAAGGCTCCCGGAGTGCTGATGCTGAACATGGGTGGGATGATGGGCTTCATGGGCGGGCTGATTGGCCACGTCATCTACGGGTTGGTTGTCGCGCTGGTCTACGGATTCTTCATCCGCTAGTCCGCGCCTACGACCCGCCTGTCTTGCCAGGCCGGCTGCCCACCCGGCCTGGCCCCTCATCTTCGTCGAAACCCGGGCCATGATGCAAAGCTTGCCGTCCCTCACCACCGCCCAAATGGCCGATGTGGATCGGCTGATGATTGAAGAGTATAGTATCTTACTGATCCAAATGATGGAAAACGCCGGGCGCAATCTGGCTGAGCAGGCGCGGCGGATGTTAGACGGGCAACTGGCTGGCCGCCATATCGTCGTGTTGTGCGGCGCGGGCAACAACGGCGGCGGCGGCATGGTGGCCGCCCGTCACCTCCACAATCGCGGCGCAAGCGTGCGGGTGAAATTCGTCGGCGATCCGGCGCGGCTGAAGGACGTTCCGGCGCATCAATGGCGAATTTTGCAAGCCATGGACTTGGCGAAGAACGACGACCCTGACCTTGCCCAGGCCGACTTAATTATTGACGCTCTCATTGGCTATGGTCTCAGCGGCGACCCGCGCCGGGCAACGGCGGAGTGGATTGTTCAAGCCAATCTGTCGGGCCGCCCGATCCTGGCCCTGGACACACCGTCGGGTCTCGACGCGACGACGGGAGTTCCCGGCTCCCCGTGCATCCGCGCCAATGCGACTCTGACATTGGCTTTGCCCAAAGCCGGACTATTGCAGGTGAACGCCCGGCACTTCGTCGGCGGCCTGTATTTGGCTGACATCAGTGTACCGCCAGAACTTTACCGGCGGATCGGCGTTGAAGTTGGCCCACTGTTTGCGGAAGACATAGTCATTCGCGTCAACTGAAGGAAAATGGTAACTGCTCAGGGCCAAAAACCGGAACGCAGATTTCGCAGAAAAAACGCTGATGGACGCGGATACAAACAAAAAGAGATCAGCGAAAATCTGCGTTGTATCAGCGTTCATCTGCGTTCTGAAAGGCCTGAGTAGTTACAAAGAAGCCAACTATTTCACCAACCTGATTACTGAAGTCTGGAACAACACCTTCCGCCTCCTGACGGCAAGCCGCCTACACTCCCAAACGATTCCGCCTGAGAACTTCATCCATACTCTGAGCCGTGCTCGACGTGTGGCCGGGGAGAGGGAACACGCGCTCGTGGATCGTGTCAATGATCCACTCCTTCTGCGGAAAGAAGGCCTCTTCCATTTCGGCGGGCGGCGTGATCCAGTTGCGCGCGCCGACGACGGCCACCGGCCCGTCGAGATAATCGAACGCCAGTTGACTGATGTTGGACGCCATCGTGTGCAGGAACGATCCGCGCTCACAGGCATCCGAGGCGAGGATGATCCTGCCGGTCTTCTTCACCGAAGCGACGATGGTTTCGTAATTCAACGGATTAATAAAGCGCGCGTCAATCACCTCCGCCGAAAGGTTGTGCTTCGTCTCCAACTCGGCGGCGGCCTCCAATGCCCGATACAACGTCGCCCCGATGGTGACGATGGTGAGGTCCTGGCCTTGACGACGGATAGCCGGTTCGCCCAGCGGCACTTCGTAATAGTCTATGGGGACGCCGCCTTCCACGAGTTTCTCCGGTTCAGTGTATAGCCGTTGACTCTCAAAAAAGACGACCGGGTCTGTGCCGCGCAGAGCCAGGTTCAACATCCCTTTCGCGTCGTAGGGGGTGGCCGGGAACATGACTTTGAGGCCGGGGATGTGGGCGACGAGCGCCGTCCAATCCTGCGAATGTTGCGCGCCATACTTCGAGCCGACTGAGACGCGCAGGACCAGTGGCATCGGCAAGGCATTGGCTGACATCGCCTGCCACTTCGCCATCTGGTTAAAAATCTCATCCCCGGCCCGGCCTATGAAGTCGCTATACATCAACTCGGCCACGGCGCGCCCGCCGGAGAGGGCATAGCCCACTGCTGTGCCGACGATGGCGGCCTCCGAGATGGGCGAGTTGAACAGGCGATGATAGGGCAAGCATTCGGTCAGTCCGCGATACACGGCGAACGCCCCACCCCAGTCGCGGTTCTCTTCGCCGTAAGCGATCATCGTCGGGTCTTCGTAGAAGCGGTGCAACATCGCCTCAAACAGGGCTTCGGCATACGTCACGCACTTCAGCTTCGACAGGGGTTGGCCGCCCGGAGCGTCAAGGCCGAAGCGGCTCTTTTGTGAAGTGACTTTGAGCCGCGTCTCTTCTTTGGGCAGAAGCACTTCGGGTTCCCCGTCGGCCATTCGATCCTTGAATTGATTGGAGAACATCATCGCGCCGATGGCGTCGGTGCGGGTGTCCAGGCGCGGGGAGATTTCCAACGAGGCGGCGGCCCCGACGATTTTGATCAACCGTTCGACGATGTCGTGCTGGAAAGAGTCCAACCGGGCGTCGTCGGCGTGGCCGTTGTCTTTGAGATATTGGCGGTAACTCGTCAGCGAGTCGCTCTGTTGCCACAGCTCCACTTCTGATCGGTCGCGGTAAGAGGAGGCGTCGGACGGCGAGTGGCCGCTGAAACGATAGGTCACGGTGTCGAGCAGAACCGGGCCGCGCCCCTCCAGCAAAATCTTTTTCTTGCGCTCAATGGCCTCGGCGACGGCGAGTGGGTTGTAGCCGTCCACGCGCTCGGCGTGCATTGCTTCGGGATTCACCCCCAGGCCCACGCGCGCCAGAACGCCAAAGCCCATCGTCTCGCCGACGGTCTGGCCGCCCATGCCGTAGAAGTTGTTCATGAAGTTGAAGAGGATCGGCGGCGCGCCGCCCACTTCTTCCGCCCACAACGTGTGATACTGATCCATCGCCGCAAACATCATAGCTTCCCAAACCGGGCCGCATCCCATCGCGGCGTCGCCGATGTTGGCGATGACGATGCCGGGCCTGCGGTTGACGCGCTTGAAGAGCGCGGCCCCGGCGGCGATGTCCGCCGAGCCGCCGACGATGGCGTTATTGGGCATGACGCCGAACGGCGGGAAGAAAGCGTGCATCGAGCCGCCCAGGCCCTTGTTGAGTCCGTTCTCGCGGCCAAAGATTTCGGCCAGCGTGCCGTACAAGATGTAGTTGACGGCCAAGTCTTTGACCGCGCTCGACGAGAACTTCTCGACTACACGCAAAGCCGCGCCGCCCATGGTGTCGCGCATGAGTCGCAGGAGAGTCTCGTCGTCGAGCTGGGCGATGGCGGCGAAACTCTTGGCCAGAATTTCGCCGTGACTGCGATGCGAGCCGAAGATGAAATCGTCGGGCGTGAGGGGATAGCACTGCCCGACGGCCACCGCCTCCTGGCCGATGGACAGGTGGGCCGGGCCGAGGTGGTTGTATTCGATGCCTTGATACCGCCCCTCTTTCTTAATGCGATCCAGCATCGTCTCAAATTCGCGGATGTAGACCATGTCGCGATACATCCGCACCAAATCCTCCCGGCCAAACTTCTTGGCTTCGGCCGGCGGGTCAGGGATATAGGCATTGAGGGGGATTTCTGGAGTCGTGAGGATGGAACGCCGCCGTACTTCCGACGGGTCTATGGTGATTGATTTTGGCATTTGATTCTTCTTGGTTGGGGCCGCCGGTTTTACTTTAGATTCTGGTCAAAGAAATCGCCGACCATTGTCGCAATTTCCGGGAGCGACGGGTCCGGGGCCCCTGCGAAGCAGTGGCCGGCGCCTTTCACCACCACCAGCGTGGCGGGCACTCCCGCGGCGGTCAACCCATCGTACAACCGCTGGATGTCGCTCTTCGTTTGGCCCGCCGGCACATAATTGTCGGCCTCGGACACGAAAAGCAAGAAGGGCGGATCGTCCTTCGAGATATGGGTTAGAGAACTGACGTTGGCGATTAGTGGGTCTTGGGGCGAGATATCGCCAAAATAAAACTTCAAGCCAGAGGGGAGGTCGGAGAAATCAACCCCGGCGCCATCCATCGACACCGCTGCCTGCACGCGACTGGACTGTTCGGCGAACCCGCCCGTGCCCTCCAGCCCCGCACTGACATCGGTCAACGCAAGCATTTCCGCGAGCCAGCCTCCGGTGCTGCAGCCCCACGCGCCAATCCGGTTGGGGTCGAGGTGGTACGCAGCTGCGTTGGCGCGCAAATAGCGAACGGCGCACTTCGCGTCCTCGATCGGCGCCGGAAACTTGTATTTGGGGACGTCGCGTCGATCGGAGGAGGCGACGATATACCCCCTTCGGAGAAGTTCCTCGAGTTCAGAATACCTGACCCCTCCTTTGCCCGTCAAGCTACCTGAGTATGGGGACTGGCTGACGATGACCGGGGCAGGGTCGCTCTTG
>JACPWC010000121.1 GCA_016197225.1 Chloroflexota bacterium | reverse complement strand
ATGGCGACCTCGGGATGGAACGCTGGGTGGGCTGGGGAGTCATTGCTAATAATCTGGCGACCATCGCGCAATTTTTGATCAAGCATCGGCGCGGGGTCCTGCTGCCTTATGTTGAAAAGTGATTTCTTGGACACGAACTAGGTATATATCTGGCCCACTTGCTTCTGGCGTTTGGCATCAATGTGTCCAGTAATATGAAGTGGGACGCCGCTCGGTTGCAAAACTACTCTTTGACTATCAAGAGAGTTTCGCACAAGTTTTTCCAAGGAGAAACAGTGCTGTTAATTCGAAATGGAGAAATCGATAATGGTTCGAATTTGATGTGCCCAGATTGTCAGCCGCAAGACTTCAATGAATTAACAATCTCAGCCCTGTTCAATACGGCTCAAAGCTGTGCCTTTTGGTTTCCGTGGTTGAACTGCTCAATTTCATATAATGCTCAATACGGTTATCCAGAGGAGATTGTTGTCGATTGTCCTATCCCTGACGCATGTTACGATAATCTTGAGATTAACTTACAGGTGAATCCGTGAAACACTACTGAACCAGATGCTCATTGCGCGGGCTTGAGTTCGCCCGTTGCAAACTCGTAGTGCCATTCTTTGCCTTGAAAGTCGCTCAATATCAGCCTAGCAAAGCCTTCCCAACGCACGCTCAAAAAACCAACCTCTTCAGACTCGACCAGTAATTTCTGCTTCATGGTTGGTAAGTCAATTAGCCCAAGCCTAGTCTTTCCGGATGGGGGGCACTCTGAATCGATTTGCAAATAAACCAGGGATTGGCTGCCAGACGACCAGGCAATAGGGCCTCCTGTACCGCCTGGCATGACCGCTGAAAAGCTGGCCAGTTTACCATCGTCAAGACTCCAAACGCTAATTCCGTTGTTTTCCCATGTCGCCAGTTTTGTTTTGTCAGGTGAAAGCGGGCCTGCTCCCAACCCTTCTGTCTGTAAGTTGGTTGCGTCCAAGCGTGAGATCGGCTTTTCCCCGAAAAGATTACACCCATCAGGAACACCTTCTCTGGTTTCGGTGTAATAGAAGTAACGACTATTCGATGACCAGAAGAGGCCACCCAGGCCATAAGCGCCGAGGCCGCCGCAATAGATAAATTGATGGGCTATAACCTTCTCAATGTCAGTGCTCATCTCGACAAGTTTCATTTCCTCATACGAATTTGCGTCAACACTGCCCTCAACGTGCATGCACTCATAGGAAACAAAGTCGGCTCGCCACTTTCTATCTGGCGAAAAATAGGACTCGATCTTTGAAGAACCTGATGCGACAAGTTGTCCGACGACCGCAGTAGCCGTCAGATTAAAGTCAATATCAAAACCTGGAGTTGAGGTAGGTAGTTCAGCCGGGTGTGCTGAGGTTGGGGTGCGGGCTTTTGTGGGCGGTTGCGAAGTTGATGTCGGAACGGCAGTTAGCTGAACGGTATTGGTTGCCGTTGAAGCAGGTGTGGTAGTTGAAGTTGGGAAGTGTGTCAGGATGGATGGGGAAGCGCAGCTGATAATCAATGCCATTGCTGTGACAATTGCCGACAAAAGAAGAGAATGTTTGAAGCGGTATTGCATAGTGACGTTTCCTTCTTCTCCCATCATACTTTTACTTCATTACTTGTATTCTCACACCCTCTTTTTTTTCTGTAATGCCGTGTTACGGTTTGGTAATAAAGGCCAACGCTAGGGTATACTTTCTCCCCACAAGGAGACTCCACATGCCAACCGTATCTTCCAGCATCACCATCAATCAACCCGTCGAAAAAGTTTTCGCCTACGTCATCGCCGTCGAGAATCATAGGGCCTGGCAAACCGGCGTGCTTGAGGCGAAGGTCACGCCGGACGGCCCGGTCGGCGTCGGTTCAATCTATCACTACACTTCCGAAGTCATGGGCCACCGAATGCAGACGCAATTGCAGGTCTCGGCCTTTGAGCCGAACCAGAAATGGAGCGTCAAGACGACCGGCGTCCCCACGCCGGTTGAGACGGTCTATCTTTTTGAGGCGGCTGGAAGTGGGACGAAGCTGACCGTTTCGATGGAACTGGCGGGCGGCTTCCCGGCGGCGGCAGAGGCCATGGTCAAGCAACAAATGCAGAAGTCAATGGACGAACAGGCGAGGCGGGTGAAGCAGATGGTGGAGAAGTAAAATTGGTTCAGGCTGGGTTCTGAAGGGTCGGGTCACACCTAGGATGCCAAGAAGTATCCGCTATCGCGGCGACGGCAACTTAGTGGTGCGCCCAACGGTCGGCATCAGTAGCGGCGGAGCGAAGCCGTCCGCTGCAATCCCCGTGCCGCACCTGCGCTTGCGCCCCAAAAAGGGGCAAGGGTCTTTATCCCTACTTCATCCTCTCCACAATCGTCCGGTTGATAGCCTCAAACGTATCCGCCGCCCGGTGTTCGAGCGAGGCCACCTCGCTCAGCCAGAAGTTGGCCGCATCGCGATCTTTGATCCCGGCGGCGTTGATGCGCACGTTGAGGGCGGCGGCGCGCAGAGAGGCGATTGCCATGTTGGCGGCAGAACCGGCGTCCGAGATGGCATTGACGTTGGCTTTCTCAGCCGCCAGGGCGGCCAGCCCCAACACACTCGTCGCATCGCGGGCCACGCGCAGTGGCACGGCAGTTGCGCCATGATTGGCGCGCTCAATGGCTTCACCACGCGCTGCAACTTCCGCCTCGGTGGCTTTGGGGAGTTTGTAGGCGGCCATTACCGCCTCAAAGGCTTCGATGTCGGC
Organism: Chloroflexota bacterium; assembly: GCA_016197225.1. Classification (NCBI taxonomy): domain Bacteria; kingdom Bacillati; phylum Chloroflexota; species Chloroflexota bacterium. The sequence continues at coordinate 30,357 of JACPWC010000121.1, read as the reverse complement.
GGCGACGGCGGCGGTGAGATCGGCCCGCAGTTTTTCGGCGGCGGTGATCATCTCCTGCATCTCGGCCTCCACCTCGGCGTATTTCTTTTTGCCAACGGTGACACGGCCCACCATCGCCACCAACGCGGCGGCCATCGCCCCGGCGTAAGCGCCCGCCGCGCCGCCGCCGGGCGTGGCCGTTCCGGCGGCAATGGCGTTGAGGAATGAATCGGATTGTGTCTCCGGCGCGAAGCGTGCCGTCAGCTTGTTCTCCAAAATCTGATCGTCGCTCAAGCCGTCGAGTTGCAAATACCACTGGGCCGTATCCACCAGCGCCGCTTGCGGAACAAGCCCAACCAACTCGGAGCGCGCAACGCTCACCCCGTAACGCGCCGCCTCGCGGCGCACCAGTTCGACGGCGCGATACACCGGCGTCTTGGTGAAGTCGGTCAGGTTCATGCTCACCTGCGCCTGGCCCTCCACTAGCAGACCCAGCGCCTTCACAAAGCGCAAGCCGCCCGATGAGTGACGCGCGGCCTTCGCAACCTTCCTGGCGATGTTGACATCACTCGTGTTGAGATAGACGTTGTAAGCGATGAGAAATTGGCGCGCGCCGATGATGGTCGCCCCGGCCTTGCCGATTTGCGACGGGCCGAAGTCCGGTTGGCGAGCAGGATTGGAGCCGATCTCTGCTTTTAGACCTTCGTACTCGCCCCGCCGGACGTTTTCTAAATTCTCCCGATCCGGCCTCGTGGCCGCCGCCTCATATAAATAAACGGGGATGTTCAATTCGCTTCCCACCCGCTCGCCGAGCCGTTTGGCGATGGCAACACAGTCTTCCATCGTGGCTTCGCGAATCGGGATGAAGGGAACCACGTCGGTCGCTCCGAGCCGGGGATGCTCGCCGTGATGCTGGTCGAGATCGATCAGTTCGGCGGCTTTGGCAATGGCGGCGAAAGCGCCGGCCTCCACCGCGGCGGCATCGCCGACGAACGTGATCACCGTGCGGTTGTGGTCAACGTCCGAGCTAATGTTGAGCATCTGTGCCCCGGCTACCGCCCGAATCGAATCGGCGATGGCCTGAATCACGTCTGCCTGCCGGCCTTCTGAGAAATTGGGAACACATTCGATGAGTTGAGTCATAGTTGGCTCTTGTCGCGAATTATCGCGAATTGATTCGAATAACTCGTGTCAATTCGCGGAATTAGCGGCTGAATCTTTTTGGTCGGTTTCAGCTTCTTTATCCAGCGTCTCGCGGCTGGCGGCCAGCGGCGAGTTTTCCAACGACTGGGCGATGGTCTCCTGCAGGCTCTTCTTGTCCGGCTTCTTCTTGCCCAGGTTGCGCAGAGACTCGATGAAGTAATCGGTCAACTGCTTGGTGATCTTCTTCATAGACTCGCCGGTGAGTTTTTCGCCGCTCTCGAACCAGACGATGGCGGCGTAGCCCATGACGACGGTCGTGGACGAAGCAATGGCCGCCGAGAGCAACCAGCCGGGCGGCCCGCCCAGTTTGCTCAGCTCCTGAAACAGAGTCCGCCCCAAAAACCCAAGCCCAAACGTCACCGTCAGTTCCTTGGCCCGCTCCGGCGTAATCTTGTAGTTGTAAATTCGGGCGACGCCGAGGATGAGCGACGATTGCACCGCCAGCAGAGGCACCACGTCAAAAATGGGCAGGGGCGTGAGAGCGATAACGGCAGAGGTGGACGCCGCCCCGGTGATGGCGGCCCAGGCCAGCCGCCAGCGATATTCGGGCAAGGCCTTGCCCAGCGCGGCTACGATCTCCGGCTCGGTCTTGGCAATCGCCATCAACACTCGATCCAGGTTCTTGCCGTCTTTGGCGGCGACGGGGATGACTTGTTCCGGCTGGAGGCGCAGGTTGGCGGCTGACCGTTCCACCACTTTGTCGGCCTCGCGCCGCACCAAGTCAATCTTATTCAGAACGACAATGAACGGCTTGCCCAGCGCGTTGAGCTCGTCGAACAGTTCCTGCTCGGTGCGTTTGATGCCCTGAATGGCGTCGAAGGTGATGATGAGGAAGTCGGCCTCGCGGGCCGCCGCCAGCGCGTGCGCCTTCTCGGCTTCGCCCACTTCACCCACCGCGTCCGCGCCGGGCGTGTCAACGAGGGCAAACAAACCCGAGTCGGCTTCCTGGTTGACGCGCGTCGTGCCGGGCAGGGCGCTCACTTCGGCCTTGTCGTCCTTCGCGCGAATGAGTTGATTGTAGAGGGTGGATTTGCCCACGTTGGCCGGGCCGACGATGGCGACCTTTTGCTTGTCGCCGAAGGCGATCTTGAACTGGGTGAGCGACAGCCCCAGCAACATCCGCCACATCGTCAAGTCTTTGGGCAGGTAGTCCAGCGACTTTTTCAGTTCGTCCTGGGCTGGGGCGGGCAGAGCGTCCCAGGTGGTTTTGAGTTGCTCGCGGGTGGCGAGGGGGAATTCTTTGATGAGGTCGTCGAAGGAAGGCATGGGCCGATTCTAACTCCAATTCGCTAAAATAAAATGGCGACGAGCGGCCCGGCACTTTGCCGCCCACAATGTCGGCAAACTCGATCACGGCATCGCTCCATTTTGGCCTGTTCGTAGGATTTGGGCCTGGCCCAAATTGAAATGAGCGCAAGCCGATTGTGCTCGGCCTGCGCCCATGATATTAAGGCGGCATCTATTTTTTCGCAAGTCCCAATCGTCTAATAAACTTTCTCCAATGCATCCACGATTTCCAAACCGTTCTTGGCTTCGGCAGTGAGGGTGTTTACGTCTTTCTCTTCGAGCGCGTTCGCTTGCGCAGTGAGGCTGGCCTCAAACTGCGTGGCTACGCCTGCGCTATTATGGGCAAGAATGGAAGGCCTGACCCGCACCCAAACCATGTTGACTTTGGCAAGGTTGTCGGCGGCGGCAGTCAAGTTGCTGGCCGCCACGTCGAGGAAGATTTGCCGTTCCAGCACATCAAGACGCCCAATGTCGGCGGGGACAGAGGGATGGTAGACATTGAACAGGTCAACCACGGTGGCGCTCAGGTTGTTGGCGGCCTGCATGGTCGCCGCCGAATCCTTAGCGGTTGACGCAGTCTGTAAGCGGTCGAGCGCCGAGGCCAGTGCGTCTTGAAAAGCCCGGGGTGCGCCATCTTGTGTGGCTTGCGTCTGGTAGGCTTTCCATGCCTCGACAGTGGCCGCGACATTGGCGCTCACTTTGGCCCAATCGCCAACCGGTGCGATGTCTATGATGTCTTCGGCCTGCGCCTCGATGGTTTGTAGCGCGCCGGGCACGACTCCGGGAGCGGCATTGGTTTGATTCAGCAAAACCAGGTTGACCTGAGCGCCTTCTGCTCGTTCTTCGACTACGCCATAACCGGCGGCGTACACCTTGTACTCGATGCTGCCGTCCATAAGCGTCTCTTTGATAAGCACTCCATCGTTAATCGGGCCTTTGGGCGTCGTTGTCTTTTCCAACGCGGACATCACCTCATCGGTTTCAAAGACGACACCGGGCAAATTTTCTGGATTGAAGATCATGCCCGCTTCGAGATGGGCTGGCATGATGACCGCCGGAGGCGCGCCGTCCTTGCCTGCCAGCCAGGAGCCATCGTGATTGGCCGCCTGCCCGTTTTCGTAGTTGGTAACGTCTTCACCGAAGTAATACACGTCGCCGTCGTCGGCTTGGGCCAGGTAATCATAAGCGATTTCGACCAGCTTGTCGTCAGCGTAAGCCACATACTGGACTACGCGTACTTCTGTCTGGCCACCCTGCCAGACGATAGCTTTCGTGTCGGGCAACAGCGTGGTTTCAACGCGGAGAGACGCGCCGCCTTCCTGACCCAGCAAGACTGTCTGGCCGATGGACGAGACCGGGAAGAACAGGTTGGTGATGTTCGTCGGGCTGGAAAAGGTGGGGAAGCTGGCGGAGTCGCCGGTCTGTCCGTCGCTGCCAACATGGGTGGGGTTGGCGATTGTAGCGGTGGGTTGAGATTGGGCTGGTGTGTTGATCGCGGCCGCTTTCCCACCGCAGGCAGTCAATGCCGGCGCAAAAGCGAGCATTGCAAATACGATGATACTGATTCTGTAACGCATTCTGCTTTTCTCCTTGTAGTACTCCCTGAACTGGTTCGGGCGACACGCCGTCGTCCGGTGTTAGCTACACTATAGCCAGGGGAGATGAAGTGACCATGAAACGAAACCGCGATTATCTTAATCCGGGCAGTTGTACGGTGAATGCTGATCCTGCGCCCAGAGTACTGCTCACTTCAATCGCGCCGCCGTGCGCGCGGGCAATGTCCAGCGCAATGGCCAGGCCCAGGCCTGCGCCGCGTTGAGTGCGCGAGGCGTCCACGCGATAAAAACGATCAAAGATGCGGGGGAGATGCTCCGGGGGGATGCCGGGGCCGGTGTCGGCCACAATGATCCGGAGCTGATCGGCCTCGGCCTGGGCTGAGAGGGTGATCGCGCCGTCGTCGGTATACTTGACAGCGTTCTCTACCAGATTCACAAACAGCCGAATCAACCCGTCCATCTCGCCGGAGAGGAATAAGCCATTGGGAATGTTGCAATTAAGCGCCAGTCCTTTGGCTTCGGCCAGTGGGCGGAGTGAGTCGGCAACATCGTTGAGCAACGCCGATAAATCAATTTTCGCGTAAGCGGCAGGCGACTGAGTGTCGCCGCGCGCCAGTTGCAATAAATCTTCTGTCAGGGCGCGCAGGCGGTCGGCCTCTTCGGATATGTCGCTGAGGGCTTGCTCGTAGTCTTCGGGGGTGCGGCGCTCTTCGCGAATGACGCCGAGAATGGCTTGCATGGCGGCCAAGGGCGTGCGGAGTTCGTGTGAGGCGTCGGCGGTGAACTGCCGCTCGCGTTTGAATGACTCATCCAACCGCGCCAGCATGGCGTCAAAGGTTGTCGCCAGCCGCCCGACTTCATCGTCGGTGGCAGGCAGGTTGAGCCGGGCCGATAAATCTTCGGCAGAGATACGCCGAGCCGTGTGAATGATTTGGTCAATCGGGGCCAGGGCGCGAGCGGCAAGGAAATAGCCGCCGAACGCGGCCACCAGGACCAATAACGGCCCGCCGATGAGTAAGGCCTGCAACAAGCGGTTGAGAGTTTTTTGCACATCTTCCAGGTCCTGGGCCACTTGAACGATGCCAATGAGTTGGCCGTTCTCGATAATAGGCCCCGTGTAGAAGCGCACGAGAATTTGCTCCTTGGGGTCGGCCAGGGTTTCAAAAGTTGAGCGTTGTTGTCGGGCGGCAGTAATGCTCGCGGCGGTGGCCGGCCAGGCGCTAAACTCCCCGGATGCCTGAATGATCTGCCCGCCAGGGTTGAAGATGCGAATGGTCAAATCGCGCTCACCGGTTGTGGTTACAGTCGGGTTTTCGGGAATGCTGTCGGCGAAGTTGATTTGGCCGTTTTCAATGTTCACCGCGGCGATGGCTTGCGAGGCGCTCAACTGCAGCGAGTCGTCTATGGCCGCCGACAAGTCACGCGCCAGGCTGAAGTAAACCAGCGCGCCAAAGGCGACGAGGACGGCTAAAAGCAAGGCCGCCACCCACAAGGCAAAACGGGCGCGCAGAGTCCTAAGCCGCTTCATCGTCCTCTGCCGACAGGCGATAGCCTGCCCCACGAATGGTGTGGATCAGTTTCACCTCGAAGCCATCGTCAATCTTCCGGCGCAGGTTGCGGATGTAAACATCCACCACATTGGATTGATTGAAGACATCGTAATTCCAAACATGCTCGGCAATCATAGTGCGGGTCAGGACACGCTCCGGCTCGCGCATCAGACATTCCAACACGGCATATTCTTTGGCGGTGAGTTCAATCAATTTGCCGCCGCGTTTGACCCGGTGGGTGAGGGTGTCGAGACTCAGATCGCCGATCTCCAATAGCGCCGATTTTGGCGCATCGGCGGCGCGACGGGTGAGCGCGCGCAGGCGAGCCAATAGTTCTTTGAGAGCAAATGGTTTGACGAGATAGTCGTCTGCGCCAGCGTCCAGCCCGGCTACCCGATCGTCCACCGCGTCGCGGGCCGTGAGCATGAGGATCGGCGCGCGGACTCCGCGCTTTCGTAATTCGCGGCAGACGGCCAGACCGTCGAGTTCTGGCAACAGAATATCCAGCACAATGACATCGAACGTCACCGTGTCCGCCCAATCCAGTGCTTCACGCCCGGTGAAAGCGGCGTCAACTGCGTAGCCTTGCTCTTCAAGGCCGCGTTTGACGTAGGCTGAAATTTTTCGTTCGTCTTCGACAATCAATACGCGCATAAAGATTCTCTTTGGGATTGAAGGGAGTTTAGCAGGGAAAGATGAAATCGGGATGAAGACAGTTTGTGCGCCAGGACAGGCGCAACTTGGAAAAGCGCCACGCGGCCTTTCGTCGGCAACTAACCCGTGTACAATACCGCCCATGATCACCATACTCGGCCTCGGCCCCGGCAACCCAAATCACCTCACCCGTGAAGCGTGGGACGCGCTCATCAGCGCCACAGAAATCTATGCCCGCACCGCCCGTCATCCAACTCTGGACGGCTTGCCCTCCACGCTTACCGTTCACTCGTTCGACGACATTTACGATGCGACCGAAAAGTTTGAAGAGGTGTACCGGCAGATTGTCGAGCGCGTGCTGGAACTTGGCCGGCGGCCCGAAGGCGTGATTTACGCCGTGCCCGGCCACCCGGCTGTGGGCGAAGCGACGGTGGAAGGGATTCGCAAACGCGCCGCCGAGATGAACTTGCCGGTGCGCCTCATCGCCGGACTCAGCTTTGTGGAGCCGTCTCTGCTGGCGTTGAACGTGGACGCGCTCCCCGGCCTTTTCGTCGCCGACGCCCTCGATCTGGCAACTCGCGCTCATCCTTCGTTCAGCCCCGACACGCCCGCCCTCGTCGCCCAACTCTACAGCGCCGGCCTGGCCTCGGACGTGAAGCTGACGCTGATGAATCAGTATAACGATGATCACGAAGTGGCCCTCGTCCACGCCGTCGGCACGCCCGATGAAAGAGTTGAGTGGTTGCCGTTGCATGAAATCGATCATTCAGAGCACATTTCTCATCTCTCCTCTCTCTTCATCTCTCCCATCACCCGCCCCGGCTCGTTCGAGACTTTCCAGAACACCATCGCCCGCCTGCGCGCGCCCGACGGTTGCCCTTGGGATCGTGAGCAGACGCACCAGACTCTGCGCTCGCATTTGCTGGAAGAAGCTTACGAAACGTTGGCCGCCCTCGACGCTGGTGACCCGCAGATGTTGCGCGAAGAACTCGGCGACTTGCTTTTGCAAGTCGTCCTGCAAACGCAAATTGCCATTGACGACGGCGAGTTCCACATGGCCGACGTGATCGGCGACATCAACGCCAAGCTCATTCGCCGCCACCCGCACGTGTTCGGCGACCTGAAAGTGAGCGGGGCCGGGGAAGTGTTAGCGAATTGGGAAAAGCTCAAAGAACAGGAACGGGCGGGCAATTCTGAGAAGAAGAAAAACGGCCTGCTGTCCAGCATCCCGGCGGCCCTGCCTGCGCTGGCTCAGGCTCACACCTATCAATCTCGCGCCGCCCGCGTCGGCTTCGACTGGCCGGACGTGAGCGGCGTCAAGGCCAAGATTCACGAAGAGATGGCCGAGATCGAGTCGGCTGAAGGTGAGAAGGCGAGGGCCGAAGAGATGGGCGACCTGCTCTTTGCCATCGTCAACTGGACGCGCTGGCTGAACATTGATCCCGAAGTTGCCCTGCGTGAGGCCAACGAGAAGTTTGCCAAACGCTTTGCTTACGTGGAAGCCGGAGCAAAGGCGCAAGGCAGAGAATTGAGTGCGCTGACGTTGGAAGAGATGGATGTGTTGTGGGAAGAAGCGAAGAGGATGTAGGGACGAAGCACGCTTCGCGGGGCGGGGCGCTTGGCGAACTGCGAGATTGATTTCCGAATGCTTCGCCCCTACTCACGCAAGCGCGAATTGGCGAAGCCGTGTATAGTTGGCTGACATCACAGTTTTCATCTTCGACAGGAGAATCATATGACCGGCTCAGCCAATCTTCGCCCCCTGACCCTTGCCGAACTGCTCGATCAAGCTGTCCGCCTCTACCGGAAAAATTTCCTGACATTCGTCGGCATCATCGCCATTGTGCAAGTGCCGCTGACGGCGATCTCGTTGCTGGTCTCGCTGTTGACCAGCGGGGAAACTGTGGCGCGGCTGGCCGGCGGCGCTCCGGTCACTCCATCTTCCATTTTTACGCCAACATATCTTCTGGGCCAGCTTGCCACTATCTTTCTGGCAATTCTCAGCCTTGTTCTTGTCAGCGGCGTCGCCACCGCCGCTCTGACTCGCGCCGTAGCCGACAACTACCTCGGCGAGAGCGTCAACATCCTCGACGCTTACAAGAAGATAGGCAGCACCTGGTTGAAGTTAGTGCTGGCGTTGGTGTTGGCGATCGTCATCGTTTTTTTGCTCGCCATCTGGTTCATTGTGCCGTGCGTCGGCTGGCTGACCGGATTGGGCATGATCGCCTTCTTCTCGGCAGTCATCACGCCCCTCATCGCGCCCGTCCTCGTTCTGGAAAATCAAAGCGCCTCCGGCGTCATTCGCCGGGCGTGGGACCTGGCCCGGCGGCGGTTCTGGTGGGTGGTGGGCTTCGTGTTCATTCTCTTTCTTTTCGGCCAGCTTATCGTCACCGGCCCGACCACGTTGGCGACTCTGGTTCTACAGTTGCTCTTCGGCAACCCTGTCTTTGCGGATGATCCCACCACCGCCTTTACCCTGCAAACCATCATTCAATCTATTGTCAGCCTTGTCTTCAGCCTGATCTACATTCCGTTCCAGTTGACGAACATGACGTTGATGTATTTCGATTTGCGCGTTCGCACCGAAGGCTTTGACCTGGCCCTGCTGGCCGGGGCCGCCGCCGGCAACGAAGGCGGCGCAATGCAAACCGTGGCCCAGGCCCCTCAGGCCCAGAGCGGCGGCCTGGTGACGATGACCGAGATGGGTTACTTTGCTCTGCTTTCCATCGGCGCGGGCGTGCTCTGGTTCGTGTTTGTGTTTGTGCTTGCCGGAATTGGAGCGGCGATCGGACTCGCTTCTGCCGGATTTTGAACGGTTGTGAGACGCTACCTCTCGTTAGTGGCGCTGGTCTTGCTGGGGCTGATAGTCGGCCCGGCCCAGGCCGGTGACTCGCCACTGCCGCTCGACGAATACTGGCGAAGACTCCAAGACACGCAGACTCTGGTGACGACTCTGCAAGGGGAATCGCCAGAGTCCGCCGCCCCCAAACTGGTGACCGCCGCCACTGAGTGGGAGGCCGTCACTGCCGTGTCCCTGCCCGACGGGTCAGTCGTCGCCGTTGATCACACTTTCCTCGTTACCCAACTTCGCGCCAATCCACCCGATCTCAAAAAACTAAACGACCTGCTCGCCGCCATGCGTTCGACTCATGACGCCTGGCCGCCGCCCAAGCACAACGCGCAAGACATTCGCGCGCTGGAAAACATTTTGGCCCGGCCCGAATTTCAATGGCAAACGGATCAGCCGTCACTGCTGGAGCAATGGTGGCGAAAGTTGCAAGAGGCCTTCTGGCGCTTCGTGGCCCGGCTCTTGCCGGATCAGATGATTATTGATGGCAATGCGCTGGGCTACATCATCACCGGGCTGGGAACGCTGGCGCTGTTGTTGGTTCTGGCGTTCGCGGCCCGCAGTCTGTTCGCCGGCTTTGCGGCCGAGGCCGAAGCAACACTCGACGGAAGCGACGCCGACGAAATACTGACTGCCGAGACTGCCCTCAAGCGAGCGCAAACGCTGTCGGCCAGCGGCGATTATCGCGCCGCCGTGCGTTACTTGTATCTCTCCACCCTGCTGTTGCTCGACGAGCGCGGGCTGTTGCGCTACGACCGCTCGCTCACCAACCGCGAATATTTGCGGAGCGTGGCTCACCTGCCCGAAGTGGCCGGTGTCTTGCGCGATGTGGTCGAAGTGTTCGACCGTGTCTGGTACGGCTACCAGCCGTTGGACGACGCCAGTTATTCACAGTTTGCCGCCCGCGTGGCAGAACTGCGCCGCCAGAAATGAAACTCTCACGCGACTCGCGGCTGGCGATTGGCTTGTTTGTGGTGCTGGCGATCCTCACCGTCCTCGCCGCCATCGGTCAGACCCAACAGGAAGTTCCGCCGGCGCTGGCCAGCAGTTCAACCGCACCGGACGGCGCGCGCGCGCTGTGGCTGTGGCTCGACGAACTTGGCTATCAGCCCGACGATCAGGCGCTTGAAATATTCAGAGTGCCGAACGAGACCGGGTTGATGTTGATGCTGGAGCCGGTGGTGGGCGTTACGCCGGGCGAGTGGGAGTTGATTGATCAGTGGATTGAGGATGGCGGCACGCTGGTGGTGGCCGGTGATGGGGTGGCCGCCGCCTTTGCCGCCCGCCACTACGATTTCACTTTGGCTTATCTGAGCGCCGAAGCCACCGCGCTGGCGGCGCAAGCGCCGCTCTTAAACTCGCCGCCACTCACGGCCCCGGCCACTGTTCGCGCCTTCGCTTACTTTGAAACGGAGCGCAGTGATTTTGCCACTCTGCTGGCTGTCGAGGGCGGGCCGGTGGTGGTGTCGTTTGAGAAAGGGGCGGGGCGGGTGATTGTCAGCGCGACGGCTTACCCGTTCTCCAACGCCGGTTTAAAAGAGCCGGGCAACCCGGCGCTGGCGCTCAATCTCATCTCTGCCGCCCGCCGCTCCGGCGCGATCTGGTTCGACGAATGGCATCACGGTCTGCGATCCACTCGCGCCGATCTGGCCGGCCCAACCGACTGGCTGTTTGCCGCGCCCGCCGGGCGGTCATTGTTGTTTGTGGCCGTCGTCATCTTTTTAGCTTTGCTGTTCAGTGGCCGCCGCTTTGGCCGCCCCGTGCCTCTGGCAAAAGACATCACCCGGCGCGCACCGCTCGAATATATCACCGCCATTGCCAACCTCAACCGCCGGGCCGGGCATCGGCGGGCGGTCTTGCGCCAGTATCATCATTCGCTCAAACGCGCGCTGGGGCATCGCTACCGCCTGCCGCCCGCGTTGCCCGATCCTGAATACGCCGCCCGGCTGGCCTCGTACGACCCAGCCTGCAACGAGAAGGCGCTGTTGGATTTGCTGGCCCGGCTCTCGCGGCGCAACGTGAGCGAGAATGAAATGATCCAGCTTGCGGCAGAGGTCGCCGGCTGGGTGAAGGACACGTAAACGTATTTCGTATTTCGTAGTGCGTATCTCGTTTTGCAGGTGATACGCACTACGAAATACGCACTACGCTAATCACATGCAACTCAAAGACATCCAAATTCTGTTTCGTCGCTTGCGGCAGGAGGCCGAGAAAGTCATCGTCGGCCAGGAAGAGTCGTTTGAACTTTTGGTGGTCGCCCTCCTCACCGGCGGCCACGTTTTGCTCGAAGGCGTGCCTGGCACGGCCAAGACGCTGATGGCGAAAACGCTGGCCCAACTGGTGCAAGCCAAATTCACCCGCGTCCAGTTCACCCCCGACCTGATGCCGTCCGACATTTTGGGCACGAGCGTGTTCGACCTTGCCAGCGGGCGCTTCAATCTCAAGAAGGGGCCAATCTTCACTCAAATCCTGCTGGCCGACGAGATCAACCGCTCGCCGGCCAAGACTCAATCGGCGTTGTTGGAAGCGATGGAGGAGCGGCAGGTGAATCTGGATGGCGAGCGCCACCTGCTCGATGCGCCCTTCATGGTCATCGCCACTCAGAACCCGGTCGAGTACGAAGGCACGTACCCTCTGCCCGAGGCGCAACTGGATCGCTTCCTGTTCAAAGTGCTGGTTCCCTACTCGCCGCTGGACACCGAAGTGGAAGTTCTGCGCCGCTATCATCACGGCTTCGACGCTCACGATTTGGAAGCGGCTGGACTGAAGCCGTTCATCCCGGCAGAGGCGGTTGCCCAGGCCCGCCAGGTGATCAAGGAAGTGCTCGTCGAAGACGGCATCTTGAATTACATCGCCCGTCTCACCGCCGCCAGCCGCCAGTCGCCCGACATCGTGCTGGGGGCCAGCACCCGCGCCGCCACGCACATCCTGCTCGCCTCCAAAACATACGCCGCTTTGCAAGGCCGCGACTACGTCACGCCCGACGACGTGAAGTTTGTGGCTCTGCCCATTTGCCGCCACCGCATCCTGCTCAAGCCCGAAGCCGAGATCGAAGGGCTGGACGCCGACGCGGTCATTCGCCGCCTGCTCGGCCAGGTGGAAGTGCCTCGCTGATGTTGCCGACCACGCGCGGAATTTTACTGCTACTGCTGGCCGCGCCCATCATCGCGGCTGGAACCTGGGCGCCCGCCTTGCAGTGGGTGGCCGGACTCTACGTTCTGCTTTGCCTTGCTCTGCTGGCATTCGACTGGCGGCTGGCTGAGAGCATCCGCCGCTTTGAGGTGACTCGCCGGCACGACACCAAACTCAATCTCGGCGCGAACAACCTGATCGAGTTATCGGTTCGGAATCGGAGCCGACGCCCGGCTGTCTTCTGGTTGCGTGACGAGCCGCCCGACACGTTTGAGATCGAGTCCCGTTTGTTCGCGGGGATGGCCGCCGCTCAAAGCGCGTGGCGCGGCCAGTATCACGTGCGTCCTCTGCGGCGCGGCGATTATCGTTTTGGCGATTTGAACTTGCGTTGGAACGGCCCGCTGGGCTTGATGACCCGCCAGGCGCGAGTTGAAGCCGCCGGCCCGGTGAAGGTCTACCCCAACTTGCTCGACGTGCGCCGCTACGATTTGCTCTTGCGGCGCAACCGCTTGCAGGAGTTGGGCCTGCGCCACGCGCGCATGTTTGGCGAAGGCACCGAGTTCGAGCGTTTGCGTGAATACCTGCCAGACGACGAATTTCGCCGCATCAACTGGAAGGCCACTGCCCGCCGCAACCGGCCCGTCACCGTCGAGTATCAAACCGAGCGCAGTCAGAACGTGATCGCCGTGCTGGACACGGGCCGCATGATGCAAAGCCCGGTCGCCAACATCGCTAAGCTGGATTACGTGGTGAACGCCGTTCTGCTGTTGGCCTACGTTGCCACCGGCAAGGGCGACAAGATCGGCCTGATGACATTCGCCGACGACGTTTCCCGTTTCATCAGCCCGAAGCAGGGCCGGGGGCAGTTTTACCGGATGCTCGAATTGCTGTACGCGGTGGAGGCCGAGCCAGTGGAGCCGGATTACCGGCGCGCGCTCAGTTACCTGGCGCTCAAACAACGCAAGCGGTCGCTGGTTGTGATTTTTACCGACTTGAGTGGAGGCTTGAGTATGCAGTCGTTGGTCGCGCACGTGTCGGTGCTGGCCCGGCGCAGTCTGCCGCTCGTCGTCACCATCAGCGACCCCGACGTTCACGCGGCAGCCCGGCAACGACCACAAAGCTCAGTGGCCGTGTACCAGCGCGCGGCGGCAGAGCAACTGCTCGACGAGCGGCAAGTGACGCTCGACACCTTGAGGCGGCAAGGCGTGCAGGCGCTGGATGTGCCGGCCAACCAGCTTTCGATTTCAGTGATCAACCGGTATTTGGAGTTGAAGGCGAGGGCGAGGTTGTGATTTGTTCCTCCCCCCTCTCAGCCAATACCCATACAACAACACCCCGCTCCCCAACCCAACCGCCCATTTGATCGGCCAGGGAATGTTTTCGGCTGGCGAGATGAAGCCCTCAATCGTCCCGGCCAGCACCAACAGCGGCACACAGCCAATGACCAGGCGCACGGCTTTTCCGGCGGCGACGGCTAAAGCGTCGCGGCGGCGCAACAGTCCCGGCTGAAGAATCGCCCAGCCCAGCGTCAGGCCCGATCCACCGGCCACAAAAATCACGCTCAACTCGATCACGCCATGCCCGATGACGAACGTCCACAACTCGAAGCCCACGCCGTAATGCGTCGTCAGGCCGGTCAGCCCGCCGAGAATCAGGCCGTTGAAGATCATCGCCCACACTGTGAACAGGCCGGCTAACATGCCGCCGCCGAACGCCAGAAAGGCCACCTGAATGTTGTTGCGCATGATGAAAGAGGAAGCGTAAGGCCGCTCTTCAATCGGGATGTCAACCCACAACTCCTGCTTTTCGATGGCCGGGATCAGATATTGCGCTTCGGGCGGCAGAAGCCAGCGGGCGCTGGCCGGTTCGAGGGCGGTGCTAATGCCCGCCGCCAGCGCCGGTATAATTAGCAACAGCGCCGCCGTGAGCGTGAACACCCAGGTTTCGCGGTAAGCGCGCGGGAAGCCCGTTGTGGCAAAATGCAAGAGGCGTTTGAACGATAACGGCTCACTGCGATAAAGCACCGAGTGGGCGCGGGCCACCAGTTGATTCAAATACGCAGTCACCCTCTGGTTGGGAAAATCGCGCTGGGCCACTGCTAAATCGGAAGTGGCGGCGCGGTAGAGACGGCCCAACTGGTTGATGTCTTCGGTGGACAGCCGCTCGACGCCGCTCTGACTTTGGTCGAGCAGTTGAGTGAGGGCTTTCCAATTCGCCTGACGAGATTGAAGAAATTGATCGGGTTGCATAGATGGAGTGATGATGTCGAACGGACAGCCTGAAGATTATTTGAGCATTGAGACGCCGGAGAACGTGGCCTTTGGCTACAAAGTGGCCGGCATCGGGTCGCGCTTTCTGGCGGCGCTGGTGGACACGCTGATCATTTTCGTTTTGCAGATCATTGTCCTGCTGGCGTTAATCCTGTTCGCCAGACTCTTTTTCGTAGATCGGCTGGACACTGAAAGCCCGGTAGTTGCCTGGTTGATAGCCATCTTCGGCCTCATCTCGTTTGCCTTCCTCTGGGGCTACTACATCCTCTTCGAAATGCTCTGGAACGGCCAGTCGCCCGGCAAGCGCTGGGTGGGCCTGCGCGTGATCAGGACGGATGGCACTCCGCTCACGCTCACCGAGTCAATCATCCGCAATCTCGTCCGCCTGGTGGATTTCTTGCCCGCCTACTACGGCGTGGGCGTGGTGACGATGTTCATCAACGAGCAATCGCGGCGACTGGGCGACCTGGCGGCGGGAACGTTGGTGGTGCATGATCGGGCGGCTATCACGCTGGAAAGTTTGACGGTCAAGCCGCCGTTGTCGGTGGTGGCCGGGTCGGCCTCAGCAGCAGTGGCCGGATTGCCTGTCGAACGGTTGAGCGGCCACGAGATCGAAATAGCCGAAGATTTCCTCCGCCGCCGCTACGAGCTGGCGAACCGCTCGATCCTGGCCCGCCGCATCTTGCAGGCGTTGTTGGATAAGATGGGTGTTCCGGCCAGCCAGGTGAGCGGCTGGCACGAAGAAAGTTTGCTCGCCGAAATCGTGCGAGCCAGCCGGAGCCGAAAGACAGAGTAGGGGCGCGGTCACAGCGCCCCTATTTTTTGACCGGCAATGGCCGCCGGTTGATGAACCAGCCCTGGCTGGCGAGCGGCCCTTGTTTCCCCGGTTTCAGACGCTCATAACTGCCGTCAGGCAGAAGGCGGCGGGCCGAGGCGTTGTCGTTCAGGTACGTTTCCAGAATTTCGTCGCGCACATGACGAATCAATTGCTGGCCCTGGATCGGGAAGAGCACTTCCACCCGCCGGTCAATGTTGCGCGGCATCAGGTCGGCGCTCCCCACGTAAATCTCCTCGGCCCCGCCGTTGCGGAAATAGAAGATGCGGCTGTGTTCAAGGAAGCGGCCTACCACGCTGGTGACCCGGATGTTGTCGCTTACTCCCGTTATGCCGGGCCGCAAACAGCAAATGCCGCGCACCAGCAAATCCACCTTCACCCCGGCCTGCGAAGCCTGGTAGAGCAACTGAATCATCGGCTTGTCCACCAGGGCATTCATCTTGAAGATCAGGTGGCCCTTCTCGCCTTTGCGCGCCTGCTCGATCTCGCGCTTGATCAATTCTTCCATGCGCGAGCGCAGGTTGATGGGCGCGACCAGCAGTTTGCGGTAGTCTTTCTTCTCGGAGTAGCCGGTGAGGTAGTTGAACAGATTGGTGGCGTCGGCCCCAATGTCTTCGTCGGCGGTGAAGAGGCCCAGGTCGGTGTAGGACTGCGCCGTCACCGTGTTGTAGTTGCCGGTTGCCAGGTGAACGTAGCGGCGAATGCCTTCGCCCTCTTTGCGAACCACCAGCGCGATCTTGGAGTGCGTCTTCAGCCCCAGCAAGCCATAAACGACGTGGACACCCTCGGCTTCAAGTTTTTTGGCCCAGGTGATGTTGCTCTCTTCGTCGAACCGCGCCTTGAGTTCCACCAGCACCGCCACCTGCTTGCCTTCCTCGCTGGCTTGCAGAAGCGCTTCGACCACCGGCGAGTTGCGGCCCACCCGATAGAGCGTTTGCTTGATCGCCAACACGTCCGCATCGCCGGCGGCGGTTTGCATAAACTCGACCACTGGCATAAACGAGTCGAAGGGGTGGTGCAGTAAAATGTCGCCCCGTCGAATGGCGGCGAAAATGTTGCCGTCGGCCAGCTTGCCGTCCAGCGACGGCGGGACGGCGGGCACGAAGGGCGTCTCTTTCAAGTCATAACGATCAATGCTGTATAGACTCATCAGACTGCTCAAGTCCAACGGCCCTTCGGTAATGTAGATGTCGTTGCGCTCCAGCTCCAGGTTCTCGATCAAAATGTTTCGGATGTGATCGGGCATGGTCTCGTGGAGGGTGACTCGCACCACCGAGCCGAAACGGCGCTGGCGAACGCTTTGCTCAATGGATTCCAGCAGATCGGACGCTTCGAGTTCCTGAATGGTGGTGTCGGCGTCGCGGATGACGCGGAAGGAATGCGCCTCGACGACCTTCATGCCGGGGAAGAGGGCGTCGAGGTGGGCGGCGATCACCTGCTCCAGCCACACAAAGTAATGGTTGTAAGGCACGGTGCCGTCTTTGCGAGTCCCGCCTGACGATCGTTTGATGGGCACCAGGCGGGGCAGGGTTCCCGGCACTTTCAGCCGGGCAAAATGTTCTCCGTTCTTTTTGCCCCGGATGAGAACGGCGATATTCAGGCTAAGGTTAGAGATGTGAGGAAAGGGGCGGCCCGGGTCGAACGCCAGCGGGGTGAGCACCGGGAAGATCACCTCGTCAAAATAATCTTTGACGTTGGCCTTTTGCTTGTCGTTCAGTTCTTCGTAATTCAGAATTTGAATGCCGGAGTCGCGGAGCTTTGGCAGCAGTTGCTCCCGCAAACACTTTCGCGCCTCTTCCATCAGTTTGAGTGAGGCCTTGCGAATGGCCGCCAACTGCTCGGCGGGCATCAGGCCGTCGGCGGGAATGTCCACCACCCCGGCGGCAATTTGCTGTTTGAGGCCGGCCACCCGCACCATAAAAAACTCGTCCAGGTTGGAGCCGACGATAGCCAGAAACTTGACTCGCTCCAATAACGGATTCTTTTCATCCTGCGCTTCCTCAAGCACGCGGCGAAAAAACTCCAGCGAGCTTAGCTCACGGTTAATGTAAAGCTGGGGATCATCCAGGCTGATTTTTTCCATCGGTTTTTCCGCCGTCTCGGCCATGTTAGCCTCCGTTGCTCAATTGCTGATAAATATAGATCTATGAGCGGTTCGCAAAATTAGCGTGGCGGCGCTTCGTTGAGTTTAGTTCTATTCAGGCGGCAGGTAAAACGTCATTCGCTGAAGGTGAATGACCGGGTCAATGTACTGCACTTTTACGCCTTTGGGCACGGCGAGGTTGATGGGCGCATAATTAAGAATGCCTTTGATGCCGGCGGCGATCAACTGATCGGCCACGGGCTGGGCTTTGTCGGCAGGCACGGCCAGCATGGCTATCTTAAGGCCGCGATCCCGAATCTCCTGCATCATGTTCACCGCATCCAAAACCGACAACCCGTTGATGCTCATGCCTACTTTGGCCGGGTCGCTGTCGAAGAGGGCGGTGATGCGGAAGCCGCGATTGGCGAAGCCGTTGTAGTGAGCCAGCGCATGGCCCAGGTCGCCCACGCCCACCAGCGCCACTTCCCACTCGGCCTCCACTTTGAGAATCCGTTGCAGTTGCTGGATCAGAAACTCGATCTGGTAGCCCGTGCCCTGTTTACCGAACTCGCCAAAATGCGAAAGGTCTTTGCGAATTTGGGCCGAGCTGATTCCCAGCCGCTCGCCAAGCTCTTTGGACGATGTGATCCGTTGGCCTTCCTGAACCATGCGCGACAGGGCGCGAAGATAAACCGGCAATCGCCCGACAACGATGTCTGGAATTTCCCGTAAAGCCATATTTGGTTTCTCCCCGAAGACGCTCGTTTGTGATTGTGCGTGCTAATGCCCTGCTACTTTAGCACGCTTCCAAAAGTTAGACAAGAACTGTTGTAAAATGCCGCCTATGCGCCCATTGGCGTCCCCATTTCGCCCTGGCCTGCCGGTTTTTCTGGTTTGGGCCGTCACTCTGCTTTGGCCTCTTTTGCCCCACCCAACCTGGGTTTTAATGGCCCCTCGCGCCCAATTTTCCGATCTGCTCATCTCGCACTGGCCGAACGCCGAATTTCTGCGCCGCTCCCTCTTTGAATTCCGGCAATTCCCTCTTTGGAACCCGTCCATTTTAGGCGGAGCGCCATTTGTCGCCGACCCGCTTTCCGGGTTATGGTATCCGCCCAACTGGCTGACGACTATCCTGCCCCTGCCGTTCGCTTTCAACCTGCTATTGATATTGCATCTGGCCTGGGCTGGGTGGGGGATGTTTCGCTGGGCGCGGGCCGACGGATTCGGGGTTTGGCCGTCACTGCTGGGGGGGCTGGCCTTTGCCGGTCTGCCCAAACTCATTGCCCATGTCGGCGCGGGGCATCTCTCGCTCGTCTTCGCCGTCTCGTGGTCGCCCTGGCTCTTGCAAAAGGCAGAAGGAAAAAGCACGAAAGAAAAACTTCTTGCTTCCACGATCTGGGCGGTCATTTTTCTTGCCGACGTTCGCTGGTCAGTCTACGCCGGGGCGGCCATGATCATTTTATGGCTGAGCCGGAATCGCTCGTCGGCTTCGCTTCGTTCGCTATTACTTTGCGTCCTTCTATTCTTCGCGTTGACCGCCGGGCAGTGGTTGCCCATGCTTGAACTTGTCCAGCAGTCGTCGCGGGCGGCGCTGACAGTTGAAGACGCGAACATCTTTGCCTTGCGCCCATCCGATTTGCTTGGCCTGTTCCTCCCTAACCTGGGCGGCTTTTACGAGCTAATGACTTATACCGGGATTGCAACGTTGACCTTAGCTGTGATCGGGCTGTTCAAGAGCCGAGATCGTGTAGGCAGGTTCGCATTTATATTCTTATTAGCATTTGCAATTTGGTGGTCGCTAGGTTCGGATGCCGGGCTTTTCAATTTACTTGCCCGCCTTCCCGGCCTCGGATTGTTGCGCGTCCCGTCACGGGCCTGGTTCATCGTCGGCCTGGCGGCCTGCTGGTTTGCGGTGCGCGGCGCGGCGGTTTTAGAAGACGGCTTTCGGCTGGCGGGGCGCAAGTGGAATCTGGCGACGGTCGGCCTCATCGCCGCCGGGTGGATTTTGGCAATCGGTGGGAGCGCAGTGGCGGCCAAATCGTTGATCGGGCTGATTAGCCTGGCGCTTGTCTTGACGGCTGTTCTCTTCAGTCTCCGCTTCAAACAGGCCGTCATCATTCTGACAATCATTATGATGAGCGAACTGCTCTGGTTCAATTCATCGCTCATTGAAGCCCGGCCCGCGCCTCAAAGCGCCGCCGCCGAGTGGCTGAGCCGGCAACCGGGCAAGTGGCGTGTATACTCGCCTTCGTACAGCCTGCCCCAATTAGATGCCGCTCGATTCGGTCTTGAGCAGGTGGATGGTGTGAACCCAATTCAACTTGCCGGCACGGTGGCTTTCCTGCGCGAGGCAACCGGCGTGAACGCCAGCGGCTACAGCGAAACCCAGCCGCCGTTCAAGGGCGGTGATCAAAATGCTGTGGTAGATGTCGCGACCGTAAATGCAAACGCCGTGCCAAGCGCCGAACGGCTTGGCGAGTTGAACGCGCGCTTTGTGATCAGCGAGTTTGACTTGAGGGGCGCGGGGCCTGCCCTGAGCATGGCCGAAGGGTTTGAGCTCCAAACGCAAATTGGTTCGACTCGAATCTATAAGAATACTCACGATGCCGGACGTGTACGCGGCGGCGCTCTGAAATTTTGGAGTCCAAATCGAATTGTGGTGACGACCAGCGGGCCGGGGCAGGTGGTTTTGAGCGAAGTGTGGTATCCGGGCTGGGTGGCTCAGGTGGACGGCAAGCCTGTTGACGTGGAACGAGCCGGTCTCTTTCGGGCAGTGACGGTAAACGAAGGCGAACACGAAGTCATCTTTGAGTTCCGGCCATTCGTTGTATATTTAGGCCTGGCAGTCAGCGGCCTTGCCTGGCTGGTCGTTGCCGGTTATTTCTTTTATCATCAGACACAACACAAAGCCGACTCATGATCCGCATCAAACTAAAAGAGTGGTTGTGGGCTGTTATTTTTTCAACGCTGGTCATGTCGTTCACCGCCGCGCCTTACCTGGTTGGCCTGGCGCGCTCGAATGAGGCCTGGCGGTTTTCGGGCTTCGTCATCGGCGTTGAGGATGGCAACTCGTATCTGGCAAAAATGCAGTTGGGCGCTCACGGCCAGTGGCTGTTTCAAATGCCTTACGCCGTCGAACAACACTCGCGCTCGCTCTTCTTTTTGTTTTATATCCTGCTTGGCAAGTTCATCGGCTGGATTGTCGGCACGGGCGACCCGCTTCGGCTTCATGGCGCCCTGGTCTTCGGCTATCACGCCGCCCGGCTCTTCTGGGGCTTCGCCCTGTTGCTCGTCTCCTACCTCTTCCTCGCCGAACTGTTGCCGTTGGTGCGCCAGCGGCGGCTGGGGTTGATCCTCGTCGGGTTGGGCGGGGGGCTGGGGTGGTTGCTGGCCGCTCTTCGCGCGCCGGGGACCCCGTTGGAGTTTTATTCTCCGGAAGCGTTCACTTTTCTCGATCTCTACAGCCTGCCGCATCTTTCGGCCTCGCGAGTCTTTTTTCTCGGCGGCCTGTTGTTTTATCTCTGGGCCGTGCGCGGGCGCTGGCTGTGGGCGTTCGCCGCCGGAGCGGCCTGGTTTCTCATGACCCTCGTCCAGCCGCTCTACATGCTCATCATCTTTGTTCTGCTGACGGCCCACATCGTTCTCCTGATGTTGATTGCATTCCGGCAAGGCGAGTCAGAATTGATTCGCGGTGTTGACCTGGGCGGCACGGCCACGCGCGCGTTAGGTGTGGCCGTGTTGGCCGCCTCCGGCGGAGTTCCGGTTGTTCTCTACACCTTCTTGCTTTTCAACCTCGACACAACTTATCAGACCTGGAGCGCACAGAACATCATTCTCTCGCCCGCGCCCTGGCATTACCTTTCGGCCTGGGGCCTGCTGGCGCTGGCCGGCTTGTTTGGCTTGCGCTCGCTCTATCGTCGCAATCTGGCGGCCTGGGCGCTGGCGCTCGGTTGGATGCTGACTCTGCCGATGTTGCTCTATCTTCCTTACAACTTGCAACGACGGCTGGCAGAGGGCGCACAACTGCCGCTGGTGGCTCTGGCGATTCTGGGGCTGACGGCGGGCATTGCCCGGTTTAGCCGCCTCAAAGTGGGAAAACGTATTCGACGGTATGCGCCGCTGGTGCTGGTGGCGGTCTCCCTGCCGGCCACAGCCCTGGTCTGGGTTGGCGGGCTGGCGGCGGTATCCACTTATGCCGAGCCGATCTATCAAACCAAAGATCAGGTGGCAACGTACGTTTTTCTGGCGCGCAGTCTGCCGCCCAGGCAAGTAGTCTTGTCGTCGTTTGAGTTCGGCAACTCGCTCCCGGCCTACGGCTATCTTGTGGCTTATATCGGCCACGGCCCCGAGACACCCTACCTTGAGACCAAGCGCGATACTGTCGCCGCGTTTTACAGCGCCCGGACTCCGGGCGAGAGCCGGTTTTCGGATTACTCGTTGATGGGCGCGCCCTACGTCGTCGTCGGCTCGCACGAGCAGAACCTCGGGCGCTTTGACCCGGCGCTTCAAGCCAAATACCTGATCAAAATTTTCGAGTCCGGCGACTACTCGGTCTGGTCACTCAAGCCCGGCCAATAATGCCTCAACTCTTGAATCGTGATCAGCTAAAAGCATGGGCGGCACAACACTGGCCGGAGATTATCGCCGCCCTTGCCCCAATTCTCTTCTTCTGGCGGCTGGTCTTCGGCGGGCAAGTGTTGTACTGGGCGTTGCCCGCCCTCCAGTTTGTGCCCTGGCGCGTGTTGGTGAACGAGGCCTTGCGCGAAGGCCGCCTGCCACTGTGGACTCCGTCTCTGGGCATGGGCGCGCCGCTCATGGCGAATTATCAATCCGCAGTTTTCTATCCGCCCAACTGGCTGGCCCTCCTTCTGCCTCCCGAAATTGCCATCAGCGCCCTTGCCGTTCTACACCTTTCGCTGGCAGGTGTAGGCATGGTTCGCCTGGCTCGCCGCCTCAACCTCGGCAACTTTGGCGTCGCCGTCGTCGGCCTCACCTTTTGTCTTTCAGGCTACTCCACCGGGCGATTGTGGTTCATCACCATCAACAATGCTGTTGCCTGGCTCCCCTGGATTGTGCTTGCGGCCTCGCCCCCACCCCCGTCCCCTCCCCCGCTCCTGCTGGTGTTCCTCCAGCAGGAGCGGGGGAGGGATGGCGAAGCCGGGGTGGGGGCGAGGGCGGCGAGGCTCTCTGCTCTCATCGCCCTCCAACTCCTCGCCGGTCACGCCCAAACCTCCTTCTACACCTTGCTCCTCGCCACCACCTGGCTCATCTTCCATTCGTTTAGCAATTGGCGAACCTTGCTTCGCAACAGCCTCAACTTCATCTTGGCCGTGGCGCTGGCCGTCGGTTTGGCCGCCATTCAACTCCTTCCCACTTACGAGCTTTTGCGCCAATCGCCTCGCGCCGCCGCCGCCGAATACGAATTTGTCGCCACCTACTCACTCTGGCCCTGGCGCTTGCTCACCTTCGTCGCCCCAAACCTCTTCGGCCACCCTGCCGATCACAACTATCTTGGCTACGCCACCTACTGGGAAGATCATGCTTACCTGAGTCTTCTGCCATTGCTCTTCGCCAGTTACGCGCTGGCGACTCTTATCCGCAAGCGCCACGCAAATCGGGCAACAACCCTCCAGCAAAACTCCGCGCTCCCCGTGCGCTCTGTGGTGATATTTTCTCTGACAACCATCGTCATCTCCGTCACTCTCGCCCTCGGCAAAAACACGCCCGTCTTCCCGTTCTTCTACCATTTCATTCCTGGCTTCGATCTCTTCCAGGCCCCAGCCCGCATGTTGGTCTGGTACACGTTCGCCGTCAGCCTGCTGGCCGGCATCGGCGCCGACCGCTGGCAGGCCTCAGCCCGCAAACGTTACTGGGCGCGGCTGGGACTGGCGGCCAGCGGCGCGACTCTGATCTTGAGTCTCCTTGCCGTGTTGATGATGACCGGCAAGACCGCCGTCGTCATCGCCGGCGGATTCGCCGGGGCCGCCGTCGTTGCCCTGGGAACCTTTCTCTTAATTCTGGCCCAGCCCGCCGAACCGAAACGCTGGCAATGGCTGGTTCTGGCCTTCATCGCTCTCGACCTCGGCCTGGCCGCCGTTCGCCTCAACCCGGCCATTGATCCTTTTCTGTATCATCTCAAGCCCGCCTTCTCGCTTGCCCAAGGCCGCCTCTACCAATTTTCCGACGACGAGTATCGAGTCAAGTTCAGCGAGTTCTTCCGCTTCAAGTCATTCGACGACATCGCCCCCGACAGGCTCCGCGCCTCCTTTTTGCCCAACCTCCCGGCGCTTGATGGAATCGCTTCGGCCAACAACTTCGACCCGCTCCAGCCTGAACGCTACGTGAACTATCTGGAGGCCATGGAACTCTCGCCGCGCCTGCTCGACCTGGCCGACGTTCGCGCTCTCGTCAAACCGATGGGTGCTGTGTCGCTGCGCGAGGCGAACACAGCCCGCTTGCGCCTGGTCTACGATTCGCTAACCGTTCCAAACGGCTTGGCCGCCCTGAGCGCCATCACTGACCCAGCCTTCGATCCTGACGCACAGGTTGTCATAGAACCGGCGACTGACGAAAGAGCCGGCCTCCCACTCGATCCAAATCGTTTTGTAGCAACCGTCGTCCTTGAGCGCGACGGCTTCTTCGTCCTCTCCGACACCTACTACCCCGGCTGGCGCGTTTTCGTGGACGGCGAGCCGCAACCGCTCTTGCGGGCAAACTACCTGTTCCGGGCCGTTGCCGTGCCTGCCGGTCAGCACGAAGTTGTGTTTGAATACGCACCCCTCTCGGTCACGCTGGGATTGATCGTGAGCGCGATTTCGATCCTTGTTTGGGTTAGTTTGTGGTGGATTGGACAACGTAAGGGCGAAGCAGTCGGGCAAATACTCCGATGAACTCATAGCACAGCCTCCGACTACTTCGCCCCTGCCTTACATCAATCGTGAAAAAATTCGTCAAACCCTGGCTTGTCGTTCTTTTGGCTCACGTTGTTTACCTGGGCCTCATTCTTGCGCGCAACAACGGCGACCCGCTGGCCTTCGCCAAAATCGGCACAACCGATTGCTACGGAAACGATCCCGGCTATGACGGCCAGTTCACTTACTTCATCGCTCGCGATCCATCTCCCTCAGGTGTTGCGCCCGCCCTCGATGTTCCGGCTTATCGTTACCAGCGCATTCTTCTGCCTCTGCTGGCGCGCCTGCTGGCGTTTAGCCAGCCCGGCCTCATTCCCTGGACAATTGTCCTGATCAACCTCATCGCCCAAACTGCCGGAACCGCCGTGCTCGAAAAACTGCTAACCGCTCTCGGCGCGATCCGCTGGGCCGCGCTTGTCTACGGCCTCTGGCCGGGGCTGGTTGTGTCGGTGCGAACCGACATCGCCGAGCCGCTTTCTTACAGCCTCATTGTCTTTGCGTATTTGTTGGATAGACGGGACCGAATTTGGCTCGCGGCCCTGTTCTTCGGGCTGGCGGTCTTTGCCAAAGAAACGGCCATTCTATTTGTGGCGGCTCAACTGGCGTATTCTCTCTTTTCTCGCGACGGTCGCCGCCTGGTCTCGTTGTCAGCTTTATCAGCCTTGCCATTTGTCGTTTGGCAACTTGTACTCTGGAAATTGTTTGGAAGCTTCGGACTCGGCTCCGGCGGTTGCAAGGGCACGCCGTTTGAGATCGTTCCCTTCATGGGCGTCTGGCGCATTCTGCCCCTCAACGCTATCGTGTTCGTTGTCTTCCTGCTCTTTCTCGGGCCGTGGGTGATGTTCCCTTCAGTCTGGGGCATCGCCGCCTCGGCCCGCGAAGTTCTGCGCCGCAACTGGCATCCCTACGTTTGGGCATTGGGCGCAAATGCTGTTATCATCCCCTTCACGCCGTTCTCCACCTTTCGCGAGCCAATCGCCATGCTCCGCTTTTGTTGCGGGCTGGTGTTGGCCACACTGCTTTTCGGCGGGCTGGTAAAATCGCGGCGTGTGCTGAATTACTCGTGGTTCTGGCTGGCGATGTTAGTGTTTCTGGTAAAAGATTGACGAGAGAGAAGACTTGCAAACCTACATTATCGTTCCAACTTACAATGAAGCTGAAAACTTACCCCATCTGCTCAAAGAGATTTTTGCTCTGCCGGTGGACGTGAACGTCATCAACGTGGACGACGGTTCACCCGACTGCACCGGGGACATCGCCGAAGAATGGGCCGCCGCCCACCCGAATCGAATGAGGGTCGTTCATCGTTCCGGCAAGCTGGGGCTGGGCACGGCCTATCTTGCCGGCTTTCGGCGGGCCTTCGAGCTTGGCGCTGAGGCCGTGCTGACGATGGACGCCGACTTTTCGCACAACCCGCGCTACATCCCGGCCATGCTGGCCCGGGCCGAGACCGCCGATCTTGTCATCGGCTCGCGCTACGTGCCCGGCGGCGACATGCTCTACTGCCCCTGGTATCGCAAAGTCCTGAGCGGCGGCGCGAACCTCGTCGCCCACTTTGCCCTGGGGCTGGAGGCGCGAGACACCACCGCCGGGTTTCGCCTTTACCGGCGGCAGGTGCTGGAATCGATTGACTTGAACGGCATCTTCTCGTCAGGCTACTCGTTCCTGATCGAGATGCTCTATTTGGTTCAACGCCAGGGCTGGCGGGTGGCCGAAGTGCCAATCGTTTACGAAGACCGCATGGCCGGGCAGACCAAAATTTCGCGGGCCGAGATCATGCGGGCGCTGTATACCGTGCTCCGCCTCTCCGGCCGGCGCTTCATCATGAGGAGGTAATAATGACCGAAACCCCGAATAACAAACTCAACCAGGTTTTGCGGACGATGGGATCGGCGGTCGCCATCGTGTTGGCCCTGGCCCTGTTTCTGTGGGGAGCCGACCGATTCGTGCGCCTGATCATTGGCTTCGTCCGTCTGTGGGTCACCATCACCAGCGTTGTAGTCAACCCGCTGGTGTTTGTCACCCGGTTGCTGATTCGCGGGATCAGGATTTTACTGCCGCTGTTCAAGCGCGACTCAAGCGCCTGACCTCGTGAAACCAATTAACTCGCCTTACGCAGTTTTACCACAGAGCACATAGAGAGCGCGGAGAAATCCTTTGAAATCTGGCTCTACCAGATTTAACGTGAAAAAAAATTTTGGGACGCAGACGCTCTGCGCGCTGATTTTCGCTGATAAAAAACAAAATCTGCGTTCATCTGCGCGCTTTGCGTCTGCGTCCCAATTCACGCTCAAGCCGGGAGACCCGAGATTCCTGTGCGCTCCGCGTCTGCGATCTCTGTGGTGAATTTCTTTCGACAGCGTAATGTCAGTGATTTAGGCCGGCGAGAATTACGGCGACGGGGTGGCCGTTTCGGCGACTGTAGGGAGTGAGGCGGGGACGGGCGAGGGGGTGAGGGTGGTAAGCGGCGCAACCTGATAGGTGCAAGAGTTGTAGTCGGCGCCGAGGATGACCCGGAACTGAACCGGCGAGTTGGGGTCGGGCTGGGCGATGATATTGGCCGGGTCGGTGATGCGCAAAAGTTTCTTGAGCGAGTCCACCGGCGAGGCTTTGGCGCTGGTGGTGTAGTCAATGAGAGTCGTGGCCGGGTAGTTGGCGCGGTCTGCCGCCCCCAGGGTGACGGCCAACCCGTCGAGGCGAAGCCGGTAGGCGGCCAGATCGTCGGCGTCGGCCCACGTTGATCCATTCCAAATTTCAACCACAAATGGATTCTGCGAAGCGCGGTTGGAGCTTCCCGCCGTCATCACCCGCTGAACATATTTATAGAATTCGTCCGGCACGGGCAGTTGCACCGAGGCGTTGCCGGGCGTTGACCAGCCCTGGGTGTAGGGCGGCGAAATTTTGTAGCTGCGAATGTTGAGTTCGTCAAGCGAGGCGGCCAGCGGCAGAAATTGCAACACGTCGCCCAGAGTCATGTCGGTTTCCACCGCCGACGAAAACTGCTGATAGAGTTCGGCTACTTTCACCGGGTTGAGGAAATTCTGATTGCGGGCGGCGATGAACATGGCCCGTAGAACTTCCTGCTGACGGCGGGCGCGATCAAAATCGCTGCCGCTCCCGGCCCGGCCCACCTGCCGCCCGCGCGCGTACCAGAGCGCGGTGCTTCCGTCCAAATGTTGGACGCCGGCGTTGAGGGTGAAGAGGTCCCAGTTGTCGGCCACTTCCGGGTCGAGCGCCGGGTCTTTGAGCCGCCATTCCTGAAACGCGCACGTGACCGGAATGTCTACGCCGCCGAGCGCGTCCACAATGGCCTTGAACGATTCAAAATCCACGCGGGCGTAGTAATGAATGGGAATGCCCAGGTTGTAGAGAATGGTCTGCTCCAGAAGCGGCAGGGGGCCTTCGGGCGCATTTCTGGCGACGTTGATGACGCTGTTGATGCGGCCCATTTGAACGAGACTCTTGGGAATGAACACGTACAGGTCGCGCGGGATGGAAAGCATCGTGACCGTTTTGGCCGTGGCGTTGATCGAGACGACGATCATCGTGTCGGAGCGATACTCTTCGCCGCTGGTGTCGGAGCCGACGAGCAGGATGTTCTTGACGTCGTCTTCAAGTTTGATTCTTGGCACGGCGCTGGGCACGGCGGTGACGGGTGTGTTCTCGGGCGTGATGGCGTAATAACCGAGTGTGGGATCGAGCACCGAGCGGGCCGTCGGCCCGGGCGTGGACGACGGTTCAGCCGTCGCCGCTGGGGTGGGCGTTGAACTTTCCGCAGCCGGCGACGGCGTCACCTGAGTGGGCGGCAGGGTGAGGGTGGGCGGCGCGGCGGAGAACGTGGCGGCCACATTCTGGGCCACGCGAGTCTGAAATTCAAAAGGGTCAAGCGTGGGCGTGGTGTTGGCGTTGCCGCAAGCGGCCAAAAGAATTGCCAGGTCAAGCGTGACGATGATGAACAAACGGTTTTTGAGAAGCAACATGCGCTGGATTATACCAGCGGCATCCTATCGGCTTAACGGTTTGCGTTAGCGGGCGGGTAAGACGGGCGTGGACTCTGCCAGGGAGCAGGAAAACTCGAGGCCAGAAAAATACTTGAAAACCGCGCAGACTCCCGCCCGTCCGCTGCGCGCTTTGTTGGCAAGAACTGGCGAAAGCAAGGCAGGCCGCCTGAAAAAGGCTAAACAGGGAATCCCTGCCGTATCAAACCTATCTTCCAAGATTCTCTATAAACTGCACCAGTGCGGGATCATTGGCTGCGCCTGTAAAGTAACCACTTTCACTGTACTCCTTATCGTAAATGAACCAGATCAGTCCAGCGATAGACGAGTCCTCTTGCAGGATGTGATAGGTCTCGGTGATATAACAATCCTTCGGCGACTGACCTGCCTTAATTTCCGCATCCCCAGCAACAATAATGGGTTTGCTAAATTGTTTCGCCCAATTTATATTCGAGAGGAGGTTTTCAGAATACAACCAGTTTTGTATAACATCCCGTTTGCAGGGTAAATCTTTCTCGCCAGTCAGATCGTAAAAGTATGGGTCAACAATGATGATGTCGAGACTGGCAGGAGGCGCCAGGTGGGGTCCGCTTTCAGGTCGGGATGCAATGACAGCGGGGTCTGTAATCTCAGAAAAAGCGATTGCACTTTTCTTGTCGGGGAAAACTTGTTTGAATATATCTGCATATTGATCTAAAAATGTCTGATCAAGGTAAATGTTTTTGTGCAGGGCAGGTTCATCGGCAATGTAATATACGTCTATCGCATCGTACATGCCTGCCGTAATTAGTTCATCTTTTAGTTGCAGTAAATAATCGTGGTATGCAGTGAAGAATTTTTCCCTGAAATCGGGCAAAAAATCCTGATAGAAGATCGCAGTCTGTGATTCATTTGGCACGATCAATTTTTCATTCTTTGTCATCTGCTCCAAAACTGCGGCTTCATTAAGCATGTAAATGATGTGTTTGAAACCAAGTGAAGAGAGAATCTTTGCTTGTTCAGGAGAAGTCGCAAACGCAGTATTTGTATAAGTTGCCATGCGTTCCAAGTCGTAGTTGCTCTCGGTGTAGAACACGGACACCCAGCCATAATATTCAAATGGCGAGGGAATTGGTGGCGGCAGGGTGGGGGTTTCGACAGTTCCACAAGCCGTTACCAGTATACTAACCAGAAAGTAAACTGCTAATTTTTTCATAATTACGCCGCTAACTTGAATAAGTTTTACACAAATAGGAGTCAATTGCGTCCTGTTTTCTTCCGAGCAATTACGTAGCTTGAGGCCTGACTTCTGCGCTCCGCTCCCTCCAAAAGAAGCTGACAATAAGCGCTCCTAACCCCATTAAGCCGGCGTAAGGCAACAGCCCAAACCAGCCGACGAACGGCAGTGAGCTACCGAAGCTGAGGGCCAGCGCGCCCCAAATCGTGCGGCGAATTTCGGTTTGGTTGGCGGCAAGGCGCTCGCCTACGAGTTGCACCATGCCCGCCAACCCGAAGCTCAACCCTACACTCAAAGCCGACAAAAAGAACAAGGCCGGTAAAGCCAAAATGACTTTGAGCAACTCGTTGCCCACCTGGCCGACAAGGGTGAAGAGGATGAAGGTGATGGCCCCGAAGAAGAGGAAGTTCACCAGGCCGACGGCAAAGGCGCGGCCCGGCATGGCGTCGGCCACCATCTTTGTTCTGGCGATGCGGCGTGGAAAGAGGGCGTTGAGGACGACGAAGAAGGCAACGAGGGCGAGGTTGAAGCCGAAGATGAGCAGGGTGGCGCGGATGAGGTCATTCATAAAGTTGAGTTGTTGTCATTCCGAGCCGTTTCGCGAAGCGGGCGAGGAATCCCCGGACGGGGGCCGGGTAGAGATTCCTCGCCCTTCGGGGCTCGGAATGACAGAGTTAAGGCTAACGTTTGAATTGGTAGGCACGAGTTAGAAGCAGGCCGTTGCCGACGATCCACAAGACCGAGGCGGCGGCGAAGACTGCGCCCAGGCTGAGCATGGGCAAAGACGGCAAGGGCAAATTGTTGAGGGTTGCCAGAGCTTCGTTGACTGAGCTTT
>JACPWC010000120.1 GCA_016197225.1 Chloroflexota bacterium | reverse complement strand
GTCCGAGATTTCAAAACCGCCTGTCGTGGGATTGGTCGGCCTCGTTGGGCGAGTCGGTTTCTGTTGTTTGATTGGTGTTTTCACAGTCTTGGGCATTTGGCAACTGTATCAGCAAAGGGGTCTTTAGGATAGGTTCTAAGGGTCTTTCCGATTATTCGGATAGGCACTTAGGGTCTTTTTTTGTTTCGCTATCCTGCAAAACGGTTCGGTGATAAAATTCGGGCATGGCCGCTAAAATTTTGATCGTTGACGACGAACGCGAAATCACCCGCATGCTTCATGCCGCTCTGGAGTTGATTGACCGCAACTTCCAGGTCACAGAAGTGCCGTCGGCAGAGGAAGCCATGCTGGAAGTGCGGCGCACCAGCTTCGACCTGGTGATTGCCGACGTGCGCCTGCCGGGCATGGACGGGCTGGAACTCATGCGCCGCATCCGCAAGTTGCGGCCCGAGGCGCAAGTCGTCATTATCACCGGCAACAACTCGCCGCAGGCCGAGGCGGAAGCCCGCAAACTCAACCCGGCGGCTTTTCTCGCCAAGCCCATCAACCCCAAAGAATTTGCCGCCGTCATTCAAAAGGTGTTTGGCGGCAACTTGCCAGACCTTCCGGCAGAGGACGCCCCGCCGCCGCCCAGCGTCGCCACCCGCCTCAGCGCCCTGCGCTACGATCTGGGATGTCTGGCCGTTTACCTGGCCGACCTGGACGGCATGGTCATCGCCCGCGCCGGCGACGTTTCATCTTTCAATATTGACGAGATGGTGCGGCACATCGAAGTGGCCTTCAGCGCCTCGCTCAAAGTCTGTCACCTGTTGGGCGGCTACGTTCCGCTCAACATGCACTTCTTCGACGGCGACGACTTTGACGTTTACGTGATCAACGTCGGCCAGTCGTACATGCTCATCATGCTGTTCGAGGGGGAGATGGGCGCCAAGCAGATGGGCCTGGTTCTACGGTATGGCCGCCAGTGCGCCGACGACATGCTCAACGCAATGGCCGAACGCGCTCCGGCCCTGGCCTACGCCACGCCGCTGGCCGCCTCGGCGCCGGTGGAAGCCGCCCGCGCCACCGACACCATCATCATTCCCATCCCTGAAGCTGAACCCATCATCCTGCCCAACGTTCCGCACATGCCCATCCTGGCGCCCGAACCGGAGCCGCTGGAGCCGATGCTCGACATTCAAGACGAAGTGCTGAACGCCGCCGCCGGCTCGTTCGGCGAGTTGGACCTGGATTCGTTCTGGGATTCAGCCGCCTCAGAAGTGGAAAGCGGCGCGACTCGCGGCAGCGCCCTGTCTTTCGAGCAGGCTCTCAAACTCGGTCTGGTGACTAAGGAAGAGTCCTAACCTACTCAAGCCTCTGGCCGTGTGTTACAATACGCGCCGCCTTCAAACACTGGGTCGTGGTGCAGTGGTAGCACAGAGGACTTTGGATCCTTTGACCGTGGTTCGAATCCACGCGACCCAGCCTGCCTCTCCAAACATTTTTAATGAACGACGACGACCCCGACTTGTGTAGCCTTGAACCTGTCGGCGCCATTAACTTTGAGATGCGTGGAACTTCACGGCTGAACACCAGAACCGTCGAGCTTCGCGCATCTTTTATTTCCTCGGCTCTACCGGATTGACCGGAATTCTTTGCCACAAATTACACGAATTTCACAAATTTGCCGTACATTCGTGAAATTCGTGGCAGGGTTTTCCCGCCAAAGCGGAAGAGCCATTTCCTCTCAGACATCAAGTGTCTTTGCGAAGCAGACACTTGGTGTCTGAGCAAAACGATTTTGGAGCGATAATGACACTTTCTGTGGTGATCCTTGCCGCCGGCCAGGGCACGCGCATGAAATCCGCTTTGCCCAAAGTTTTGCATCGCATTTGCGGCCAGCCGATGGCGCAGTACGCAGTTGACTCAGGTCGGGCGCTGGCCGGCGGCCCGCCCGTCCTCATCGTCGGTCACGGCGGTGAGGCAGTGAAGGCAGCGCTGGGCGAGCAGTGCCACTACGTGACTCAGGCCGAGCAACTTGGCACCGGCCACGCCGTCCTGCAAGCCGCCGATTTGTTGCGTGAGCGGGGCGGGCAAGTGCTGGTCTACTATGCCGACATGCCGCTCCTCACCGCCGACACCCTGAAACAGCTAAACGAGCGCCAGCGCCGGAACAGCGGCCCGCTCACCATGCTCACTGTCCTCGCCGGCGACCCGCGCGGCTTTGGCCGCATCGTTCGCGGCCCCGACGGCTTGGTGACGGCCATTGTCGAAGAAGCGCAGGCCACGCCGGAGCAGAAGGCGATCCACGAACTCAACGTCGGCGCTTATTGCTTCAACGCCGAATTCTTGTGGTCTGAACTTCCGAAGATTCCTGTTTCGCCCAAAGGTGAATACTATCTTACCGATCTGATCGGCATTGCCGCCTCTCGCGGGTCGCGGGTCGAGGCCGTCGTCCTCGACGACGAAGAGGAGACCATCGGCGTCAACACCCGCGTTCACCTGGCCGAGGCCGAAGCCGCCATGCGGCGGCGCCTCAACCGGCGCTGGATGGAAGCCGGGGT